>CP058414.1:795000-822500 GCA_013391845.1 Pseudoalteromonas shioyasakiensis | reverse complement strand
ATGATAGCGAATTCCAACAGCGTACTTTAAAAGTACGTGAAGCAAAACAAAAACAAGAGAACGAGACTAATAGCTTCCGTGAGGGATCTGATCAGTCAGCGTAATCAGCTCAACGTTTAATTGCGAGTGACAAATAGGAGCCGTTGCATAAAAGTGCAGCGGCTTTTTTTTATCTCCGGTTACTGTGTATCCCCGAAGTTCAATTAAACTTTTAACGCGATTAGCAATCGCTTTGCCTGAATCTATAAGTAAGATCCGTTGTTTATAATAGTCATTAATCGCATTTGCTAATAATGGAAAGTGTGTACAGCCAAGTACCAATACATCTATATCTTCTGCGATAGCTAGACCACACAATTCTTTTTCAAGTTTTTCTTTATTGAGTGTCTGCGTATGAAACAGTGTTTCTGCTATTTCCACCAGCTCAGTTGAACCATATAAACTGACTTGAGTGCCTTGGCTATAAGTACTAATTAAATTTGCAGTATAGTGGCTCTTGGTCGTCGATGGCGTTGCCAACAAACCAATATGTTTGCTATTGCTTAAAGCGCTTGCTGGCTTTATCGCAGGCACAACACCAACTACTTCTATATTTGTATACGGGCGAATAGTTTCTAATGCAGATGTAGAGGCGGTGTTACACGCAATTACTAGGATATCTACGTGTAATTTTTCTATTTCGATAAACTGTAGTAGCGCAAAAAGGCGGGTTATGATCGTTTGCTGGCTTTGCGCGCCATATGGCAATAAAGCATTATCCATAAAATAGCTATAATCAGCATCTGGGATCAGTGCTTGGATCTGTTCAAGTACGGTTGTCCCACCTATACCAGAATCAAACACCATTATATGAACTGACAAACTGCTTACCTCGGATTATCAAAGGCCAGCAGTTTGCCATGCAGCTATATAAAAATAAAGAAAGGGTTAGCTTCTTCAGTTGCCGAACGTAGTTTATTCATTTGTTCAAACATTGCTTTGGTATAATCCACCAGCTTGCTTACTTCTTCTTTATCTTGGTTTAACCATTGTAAGATACCAGCAAGTTCATTTTGCAAACCTAACTCACCCGCTTTATTGAACGCTTGTTTCAAATCGTCATTAAATGGCGCTATTTTATCAGCGACTTCTTTTTCAGGGGATGGTTTATATTCTTCATACCCTTTTATAGCAGCAACTGTTTTTGTTTGTTTCAGATCCATGGTAAAGCCAACGAGTTGCTCGTTACCTAAGTTCAACTCTTTAGCTTGTTCAAAGGCGTCTTCTAATGAACCAGAGAAGAATGTTTCGCTAACACTCTGCAAGTCTTCCATCAATTCATTGATAGCTTGCTGCTCTTGCTCATTTAAATCACCATTGACTGTCATCGAGAATGATAAGTCACGTGATTGAGAAGATTCACTGACAAACGCTTCGTTATCGCCATTTTTGCTATAGCCGCTTGCTGACTTACTTTCGTATGCATCAGCAAAGCTAATACTCACTTCATCACCTTCAGCAGTAGTGAAAGTGTATTCTGCATTATTACTTAAACTAACGTATTGGGCCTGGCTTACTGAAACCGAATTTGGTTTAGGATTGAACAAGTCTTCTTCTAATTCATCAATACCTTTATAGATACCTTCTTTAGACTTTTCGATACCCTCTTCGATGTCATCATTAAGAATACCTGACCCTTTTAGCTCATCATAAGCATCGTCGATGCCCATTTGTACACCTTTTCGTGCATCACCAAGCATACCTTTGAGCTTTTCATCATCAGCACCATCTGCTTTTGCTTTGCGAAGCGCACCGCCAACAAAGTCGAGAACGTTTTTAACGATCTCTTCAAAGTCGAACAGTGGTTTATCTTTTTTCTCTTCGGCTTTAGGTAAACCTAGTGCCTCAGCAAGTTTATCATCAAGAACTTTAGCAGCCAGCTCTCGGCCTCGTTGCTGGTAACTATCTTGACGATTTTGAATAGTAGGCTGCTGCAATGCCTGTTTGCCATTGTATTTATTCACATTTGTATTAGGCATATAGCCTAGGTTGCCAATTTTCATGATCCGACTCCATGTTATGGTTAACTCATTATCGGCCAAAAACCACAGAACTTAAGTTTTTTGTATAAAAAAACGACACTAAAATAAATAACAAAACTAGACAAATCCTCAGCGCTCCCTACAATAGCGCCGTTATAAAGCTAAGAGATAAAAGGTAATCAGCCATGGCGGTTATAAAAATTGATACAGCTCAATATGATGCACAATTGAGTGAGAAAGAGCAGCGCATCACCTCACAGTTTAGACGTTTTGGGGTCGAAAAATTAGAAGTGTTTGGCTCTGACCCTATTCATTACCGCCAACGTGCAGAGTTTCGTGTCTGGCATGAAGGCGAAGACCTTTTTCACATCATGTTTGATCAACAAACTAAAGAAAAGATCCGTGTTGACGAGTTTGACCCTGCAGCGCCTTTAGTGGGTGAAGTCATGCAAGCCATGATCGAAAACTTAAAAGACAATGAAGTTCTGCGTCGCAAGCTGTTTCAAATCGATTATCTTTCAAGCTTAAGTGGCGAGATTCTAGTTAGTTTGTTATACCACAAACAATTAGATGAGCAGTGGCTACAAGCTATTAAAGAGCTTAAAGCAAAACTTAGCACACAGTTTAAAATTGATTTTATTGGCCGTGCTCGCAAGCAAAAAGAAGTGATTGGTAATGATTTCGTTATTGAGCGTTTAAACGTAAACGGTAAAGAGCTTATCTATCAACAAGTCGAAAATAGCTTTACTCAACCAAATGCGAAAGTGAACATCAAGATGCTAGAGTGGGCACAAGCGCTTTGCCAACCACTTAGCAATGACTTACTGGAGTTATATTGCGGGAATGGTAATTTCTCCATTGCTCTTGCAGATTCATTCGACCGCGTATTAGCGACTGAGATTTCAAAATCATCGGTTTACTCTGCACAATACAATATCGCGCAGAACAAGGTTGAAAACTTAGATATCATTCGTATGTCGAGTGAAGAGTTCACTCAAGCAATGAAAGGCGAGCGCACTTTCTCTCGTTTGGATGGCATTGATCTGAAAAGCTATAACTGCCAAACAATCTTGGTGGACCCACCACGTGCTGGCATGGACACACTGACTTGCGACCTAGTTGCGAACTACGACAATATTATTTATATCTCGTGTAATCCAGATACCCTAGAGCGTGACCTTGACCACTTATGCAAAACCCATGCAGTAAAGCGTTTTGCTATTTTCGATCAATTCCCTTACACCCATCACATTGAATCAGGTGTGTTTTTACAGCGTAAATAAAATTAGTCTGCCAGCGCTTTAAATAGTGCTGGCAACTGCTGCTCACTAAACACTTCTATATTGTTGTCAGTTAACAGCTTTGCAGTTAACCCCATCCCTGAAATTTTCCTTCCAGAATGACTACCATCGTAAACCGTATTGCGACCACATGACGGGCTTGATTCTTTTAACAAGGCATAACGAATACCTTGCTTTTGGCAAAGTTTAAAAGCTTGTTCTGCACCATAAGCAAATTGCACTGTGACATCTTGCGCATCTTTGGTGAGTACTCTTCCCAATTTAATTTCTGCTGGCGGCCTTGGTGTAGGTAAGCCACCAGCTACTTCAGGGCAGAATGCAATAAGCCTTCCCTGCTGTTTTAGAGTTTCTAAGCCAGGATGAAGTAAGTTTTGCGATTGCCCGTCATAACGAACAGGGTTTCCTAACAAACAGCTTGAAACTAGTATTTTTTGCATTTGCTTTACCAATAAAAAAGCTCCGCGTGCGGAGCTTTAATTTTAATTAAACTAAACTTATTTATCAGCTAGGTAATTAATTAAGTCTGCCATGCTCTTTGCATCGCTAATACCTGAATCCGCACCTATAATCACGCGATATTTACCATTAACAATAAAAGTTGGAACACCTTTTAAAGCACCTTTTTGTTGGTAGTATTCTTGGTCGCGTTTCATTTTAGAAGCCATAGTACGTACAGAGAAGCTGTTGTAGTACTTATCAAAATCTTCAGCCGATACACCTTGTGAAACGAAGATGTCTTTCATGTCTGCTAGTTCGTTAATACGAGCACGTTTACCGTGAATATGATTAAACACAGCGGCTACTAACGCGTCTTTCTGTGGTAACACATTAGCCGTCGCATATCCTTGCGCTAAGATAGTTTGAATTTTTGGGTCACGAGGACCTGAAAAATCAACATGACTCTTTTTGAACTTTACGCCCTCTTTAAGAAGTGTTTTAAGCTCTTTCACTACTGGCTCGAAGTTATTACAGTGTGGGCAGTAGAATGAGAAGAACTCTTTTACTTCTGGTTTTTTAGAAGCGCGTGCATCAATCGTTTCATAATGCTTGCCCTCTTCATATTGAGCAGCTGAGGCATTTGCCGCTAAACCTAGCGTGGCAGCCATTAATACAGCTTTTACTAACTTGATCATTACTTCTTTACTCCAAAATTATTGTTTTAATAAGAATTCGACTAACTCATCAAGCATCTGCTGGCTTTTGATGGTATTTAAATTGATTTTATATTTATCATTTACGATAAAAGTAGGCACACCTGTTAACGCACCCATGTCAGAATATTTTTGCTGTTTATCTTGCATCGCTTTTTCAGCACTAATCACTGGCATGCTTGCAATTTCAGCATCAAACACATCGTTGCTAATACCATTGGTCGCAAGTAATGCTTTAACGTCTTTCATGTCTTTAAGTAAAGCGCGTTGTCTGTGGATGCTATTAAAAATTTGGTCAGCAACTTGCTCTGCTTTGCCATGTTGCTTAGCAATTAAGTAGGCATAGCTTAAATTACTTTGTGTTTGCTTAGATACACCACCTAAAAAGTTAACATGGCTTTTTACAAACTCGGTACCTTCAGGAAGACTTGCAGTTAATGCTTTTGCTACAGGCTCAAACTGAAAACAGTGTGGGCAATAAAACGAAAAGAACTCGGTTACTTGCGGTGTTGCACTTTTCTCAACTTTTAAAACTTCATATTGATTACCTGCTTCAAAATCAGCAGCAAGGGCTGCAAAAGGTAAACATAAAATGAGTAGACTTAACTTTAATTTTTTAAACATTATTTTCTCGTCTTTATTAGCTTTTAAAAATTTATGGTAATAATTTTAATGGTGCTTCCTGTAGCGCTGCAAGCTGTTCTTTTAACGCTAGTATTTGCTGCTCCCAGTATTTGTCTTCAGCAAACCATGAAAAGTTCCGTGGGAATGCTGGATCATCCCATCTTTTTGCCAACCACCCCATGTAATGCACCATTCTCATCGCTCTGAGTGGTTCTATCAGTTTTAATTGGCTGTGATCGAAGTCACAAAATTCTTCATAGGCAGCCACTAAAGTGTCTAACTGTAACAGTTGGTTGTTACGATCGCCACTGAGCATCATCCAAAGGTCCTGAATGGCAGGTCCTTGTCGGCTGTCATCCAAATCAACGAACATCAATGCATCACCAGACCACAATATATTACCAGCATGGCAGTCACCGTGCAGGCGGATAGTTTCAACATTTTTATACTGTTGTGTGGTTTCTTTGATTACCAAATCTAAAATTGTATAGAAGGCGTTCTCTAATGTCATTGGCACCAAGTTACTTGCCTGTAACTGAACTTTAGCTGTCTGAAGATATTCTTCGCAACTGATCACAGGCCTATGTTCAAATGGCTTTGCTTTTGCTACCTGGTGCATTCGACCAATTAAACGGCCAAGCACATCGAGTTGATCTAAATTATCAACTTCAAAAATGCGGCCACCCACACTAGGGAATAACGTAAACAAATAGCCATTATGCTCAAACAAGCTTTGCCCTTCGATAATAACAGGCGCAACAACCGGCACTTCGGGCTCAGCAAGTTCAAATGCAAACGCATGCTCTTCTAAGATTTGCGCCTTACTCCAGCGTTCTGGTCGGTAAAACTTAACAACATATCGTTGGCCATCTTCTGCTTTAAATTGATAAACACGGTTCTCGTAGCTATTTAATGCCAGCAGTCCTGATTCAGCATAGACACCGATACTTTCAACTGCATCTAAAATTGAATCGGGTGTAAGGTCAACAAAACTAAATTTACTCATAATGTCTCATCATATAAAAAAAGCGGGAAAATCCCGCTTTTTATTCATTTACTCAGTGTACTTAATTATCGTGCCTTAAAGAAGTTACTCGGCTGTGAAATCTGCACATCAGGCTCACCATCGACAGAAAGTATAAACTCAAACTTTGTCATTGGCTTTTTCAAATCATAAGGGTCAACAACCAATGACAGTGGTACATTGTATGATTCACCAGAAGGCACAGTGAATGTTTGTTTGCCTATGTACTCAAAGTTATCAAGCCCTTCGACACGAATATTAAATGTCTGCTCATGTTGCGCTTTATTGATAACCTTTAATGTATAGGTATTTTCAACTAAACCATTAAAGTCAACACGGTATAACTGATTACGGTCACGAATAATATCTAAGTCCATAGGTTTACGCATTGCAATGTTCGCCACCAGCGCCCCAGTTAGCAGCACTAAGATGACGAGATAGCCAATTAACTTAGGACGAAGTGCATGGGTTTTGTTATCTGGTGTTTCTAAATTACGCTCTGTGGTATAGGAAATAAGTCCGCGAGGGTAATTCATTTTATCCATCACCCCATCACATGCATCGATACACGCACCACAATTTATACATTCGTATTGTAAACCATTACGAATATCGATCCCCGTCGGGCAAACCTGAACACACAAGTTACAGTCAATACAGTCACCTAAACCAAGTTCTTTTGGATCTTGTTTGCGTGAACGTGGACCACGGCTCTCACCACGCGCTTCATCATAGCTTACTGTGAAGGTATCTTTATCGAACATAGCTGATTGAAAGCGAGAGTATGGGCAAATGTGTAAACACATAATTTCGCGCATCCAACCCGCGTTACCATAGGTACACACTGCAAATACGGCTAAGCAAATATATGAATATGCTGTTGCATCAAGAGTAAACAGATCAGGTAATAGTTGGCGGATAGGCGTAAAATAACCAACAAAGGTAAATGCGGTATAAAGTGAGAATAACCACCAACTTCCGTGTTTAGCACTTTTTCGCCAAAACTTATCAAAATCCATCGGGCGTTGATCAAGTTTCTTACGCTGATTAGCGCTACCTTCAAACTTTTCTTCAAACCAAATGAAAATAAAGGTCCAAACGGTTTGTGGACAGGTATAACCGCACCAAACCCGACCATAGAAAGTAGTTACCAAGAAAAGAGCAAAAGCCGCCAACATTAAAATAAAGGCAAGGATTGTCAGGTCTTGTGGCCAAAGCGTTAAGCCAAAAATGTTAAACTTTTGCCCTACCAAATCGAACAATACAGCTTGTTGGCCGTGGAAATTAATCCAAGGTAGTAACATAAACGCAAGCATACCGACAAAACCAATTCGCTGTCTGAGCAATTGATGTAAGCCAGTTACAGCTCTAACATAAATACGGTTGCGTGGATTAAATCTATCATCGAGGGAAGCATTTTCCGGTTTCTGGATTTTCACTTCCGTTGGGATATTTTTAACCTTAATCTGTTTATCCATTAAAATTCCTCAACGCCACTAGGAAATAACATTCAAACATATGTTTGTAGTAGATGGTTCTCTGAGCTCTTAGGCAAATCAGAATACATCTCATTACGTTCAAAGATTTCTGAAACTTCAAATCTATAAAGCATTATACTCAATCTATAAAAAATTTCAGGGATTGATCGAAAATACGACATTTTAATTATTTAATCGTATCTGCTTGCTTTTAAAACGACCATTTTATTAAACTTGCACCTATACCGTATTTATTTAGATCAAAGATTATTGTGCTATGAAAAAATTTCTTATTTTAGTGCTTATTATTTTAGCACTTTTCACGATTGATCACCCTTTGATCAAAGAGCCTAGGGAAAGGTTACTAGGAGATGGCGTATCATTACTATCTGATGCTAGTAAAATTAATCGTAGTCCCGCGGCGAATATGGCAAAAAATAATATTAAGTCACAACTCAATTTATCTAATTCAGAGCTTGAATATATTGAGGACACATTTACAACAGACGATAAGCTGCAAATTTTTCACTTACACTACTGCCGTGAAAAAGACATTAACTTGTATTTTTATGGTGACCGCTTAAACCGAGTATGTAGTATTGTCTCGAATGCGCTTGAGGAAAGGCTAAACAAGTAATGGACTTTTCTGCTTTAAACAAAAAAACCAGCGATTCGTTCGCAAAACAGCGCAATATGTTAAAAAAGCTGGGTAAAGGGCAAACCTTATACTGTGAAGTGTGTAAAGGCGCCCTTACCTTAGACTTAAAAACTGATCAGCCAGGTAAAGGCGTTGTACGCTGTAGCAAAGGTTGCACAGACATCCTATTAGAGCTGGGTTAGTTCCAGCCCTCATCGTTATAAAGTTGGCTATTTACAGCAACAACTTCAATAAGTTCTGCAAAGCCAGCGGCAAACTCATTCATCACTTCATACTGCTGCTGACATAATTGCCCTTCAGATAAACCATGCTCAGTTGCGAGGGCTGCAATTTCACTACTTTCAAGAGTAAAAAAGCCTAAGCTTTGCAGCGCGGTAGCCAACGCTTCTTTAAGTTCATCAGCTAAATGTGGAGCACTTAGTAGCTTATTAACGTAGCCTTGTGCACCATGCATAAAACCTTGGCTCCAATGCTGGCATTCTTGAATATCTAGGTATTGTTGCCCTTGAGAGCTCAGCTGTAGGCTCACAGGTAATGCAAAACCCGTTTCAAATACTTGCTCGCTGATCTGCTGATACAAGGCCATAAATGCAAACAGTACTTGCTCATCCATTTGCCCATCAGAGCCTGGTGCAACCTCTTCTAACCACTGGTGAACATCAAGCGGCTCAGGAGCACAAATCACGGCAAACAAGTAACCTTGGGTTTGCGCCAAAGTAAGCGCATCTGGATGCTGCGCTAAAAACTGACTTAGAAGCTCGCTTTGCTGCTTTGAAAACTCAGGTAATTGCATACTATTCAATTAATCCAATTTAAAAGTTAAGCGGATAACGGCCTTCGTTATCAGGACGACCAAGGAACTTAGCTGCATCATGCACTTCTTTTGGTAAGCTTGCTTCAGGTTTAATATAGCCAGCTACTTTAAAGTCTAGATTCGCTTTTAATACTGCATCAGCTTCAAGTCCTAAACGGTTTTCTGGGTCTACCAGTACTGCTACATCACCCGATTTACAACTTAAACGGCCGCTCAGAGGACCAATACTAAACCAGTTGTTCATTCCTTTGACATCAATGTTAGGGCTCGCGATTTCACCGCTTAAACTCTCACAATAAGGCTGACCTGAGCTGTACTCGTCTAAATCAACTATTACGCGGCCTTGTGCACTAATCGGTAAAGGGAGTTGTAAACGCTCCATGGCACGTTCAACCGTTAAGCGTAAAGTAGTCTTTTTCACAGTGACTGTTTGGTTAAAGAGACCATATGTAAAATCACCATGACCAGATATATCCGCTTTATCACGAGGATTGCCAAAGCGCACCGTACCCACTAATTTACCTGTGAACAGTGACCAGCCTGATAACTGCCAACGCACATTATTTAATTGCTCACCATCAAAACGTACCTGCATAATGCGGCCGTCCCATAGCGTGCCACTGGCTTTACCTAATTGTAATTGCTTTGGTAAATGCGGCTTAGCTAAATCAAGTGCAACGGCAGCGGGTGTTTTTACCAGCGTAAACACCAAAAAACACATCACAAACACTGTGATTAATAAAATAACTCTTTTCATCGTTTACTTCTCTAGTACCAAACGACTTACACGCACAAAGCCTGATTTGTCATCTTTACTTAAATCTAAATTCTCGATTAGTACGCCGTGCGAATTAACCAATTCATCAAGCCATTCAACAAGGTTATTAAACTCAACAGAATCAATTGTTAAACGAAGTGAATTGTCATTCGGCTGCATTTTACTAATGATAATTTGATAACGATTACGGGTGCTATTAACGATTTGGCTTAAACTACGACTGCTC
Source organism: Pseudoalteromonas shioyasakiensis (assembly GCA_013391845.1). NCBI lineage: Bacteria > Pseudomonadati > Pseudomonadota > Gammaproteobacteria > Alteromonadales > Pseudoalteromonadaceae > Pseudoalteromonas > Pseudoalteromonas shioyasakiensis. The sequence goes on along the minus strand of CP058414.1, from coordinate 812,425 downwards.
GTACTACGTGCATTACCGCTTGCTTTTAATTTAGCAATACTCTCATCAACCCAAACTAATAGCTCTTGCTGTTTTATAGTGTCTTGCTCAGCCTTTTCGATAGCCGTGTTAAGTGGACGAAAGACTCCCATAACTAGCACAAAAATAACAAACACCACACCTGCAACAATAACAAGTTGCTGTTCTTGTTCTTTTAACGAGCGCCAATAATTGATTATTTGATTTTTCATGCCGCACCTCGTAACTTAATTTCACCAACGACAAAATCACCATCATTATTCAGCGAACCCTGATCAACGGTTAAGCCACGCTGTTCTAAAATTGCTTTAACTTTACTGAATGACTGGAAATCTTTGCCGCGCGCACGAATACGTAATTCGTTACGGCCTTGATCATAACGAAGCGTTTCTGGTGTGAAGTCTTTCACTTGACTAAAAATCGAGACCAGATCGTTAGTCAAATCTAAAAAGCCTGCCGTACTACCTGCATCGATTAATGCAAGTTCATTACGAATTTGGCTGCGAATAAGTTGCGGACGCACTTTTTTGTTAGGAAAAGCACGCTGATAATTGGCAACTACTTCGGCTTTCATTGCTTCAAGTTCGCTATTTAACTTATAGAGCTCAAGTGACTTAACACCGACACTACAAACTAACGCTACACCAGCTGCAATAGCGGCCTTTTGCCAATAGCCCCACCAAATCGCTGATTTTTTCTTAAGCTGATAAACGCCTTGGCGCAGGTTAAAATTAACCTCTGGTAATTGTTTGGCAAATAAAGCTAATGGTAAATCGTATTGTTCTGTTCGAGCATTTAGGTTAACCGTATCAGGAAAACCCGTTGCTGGACTAAAGTGTGCAACATCAGGGTTACCTAATGCCGTTAAATAGCCAGCAAGCCAATTCGTCTCTACAGCGGCAATATGCCAGTTACCATGTTTACATAGCCACTGACCATTAAGCTCAATAGCACGTAACTGAGCGTTGTCATCGACATCAGGTAACAATAAAGCATCGGGCAGTATTTTATATACTTCGATACCATGCTCATTGAACTCAGCCAGCCATTGCTCAAACCATTCACGATCGGTCATCGCGATGTTAATAGCGTGCTTCTCATCAATAAGTGTTGGTTCTGCAATCGCTATGAATAAGTCGTCAACATCACAGGCTATTTCTTCTTCTAGCATGTAAGGAAGTGCTTGCTCTAGCTTGCGGCTCCACTTGGTTGGCAAAGCAACTGTTTTTAGTTGTACTTGATCACTTGGCAATAGTACAACCACTTCCCGTGATTGCGCTCTCTCTGTAAGCTCACCAAGTTGTGTTGCATTGGCAATTTCGCCACTGGCAATTATTTCTTGTTCTGTTGGTGAGTAAATTAGCCAATTAAGGCTGTCTTTTAATGTTTGACCCGTACGGATCAACAATATCTCTGTCACTGTACGCCTCCAAATTTTCGCGCCAGTATCGTTACTGTACCATTATTGGCATGGAGTAAGGTGGTCATCGAAAAACGCAGCTCTGCAAATTCAGCCTGCGTTTGTAGTTTAAAATATTCACTGTTGATACTGAATAAGTCTTCAACGGCTTTCACATTTTGTGCGCCTTGTTGATTAACCTCTTCAAAAAATGCTTCTAAATCATCATAACCGTCTTGAGGACGTGATGATAATACCGCTTCAGCCCCTGAAAGACTTAAGCCATCAATAAGCGAGCTTAATATAATGGCACTTTCTACAGGTAGTGTATTAACGTTTATTTGTAGCAACTCACTGCCTGGAATCACACACACAAATGGTAAGACTTTTTCCATTACTAATGGATTAAAGCCTTTTACTAAACGAAGCTCTGAGGTCGAAGCAAAATAACTATTTGCAGTCATATATGGGTATTGTCGAGATAAATATTCATCTTCCTCGGCACCCGAGCGATAGGTAATACTATCAGCGTCTAACCAATCAAACACACTATCAGCCATAGCTTCTTCAGACTCATCTGATGGTAAATCTTCAATATTTTCTAATAATGCCAACAATGCCTTATGTGCTGGATTGGTTTTATTATTTGGATCCGTTTGTTGATCGGGCTTTACATGCAATGCATTTAGGTTCAAACAAGCTTGCAAGTCAGTAATAGTGCCACTCAAGGTGCCATTATCAACCGGATATGGTACCCCTCCCTGCTTCGCCCAGACTTGTTCTAAATGCGTTTTATCTGGTTCATCTTTTTTAGTTTGTTTAAGTGCCTTAATTGCAAGCTCTTCTGCAGCGAAGGCATACCACTTTGCCTGTTGATGGTTTTGAATATTGCTACTACGCTGCACTTGCACCATTAAATTAGCGCTCATCTCGACAGCTAACATAGCCGCAAGCGCCACGATGAATAAAACGATAACAAGCGCCGCACCTTTAGAGCGTTTAATCGCAGTCATGGCTAGCCACCCGTTCCGTTATTGCCATCATTTGCTTGGGCTGTTACTTTTCCTTCACCAGGCACTAAAAACACGCGACGAATTGGCTCTTGTTCGATTTTTTGAATAGTAACTGCAACAGCTTTTGGTAACGCTTTTATTTGCCACTGCTCTTGCCACTCATCTTTGTCATCTAAAAATTCAAATTTAAGGTCTTCGATATCTTCAAGAATGACTTGCGAACGAGGCTCCATGTTATCTAACTGATCGACATATACACGATATACACGCTCAAGTTTGTCATCTATAACGCGATAGCCAACTGCTTGTAATTCAGAGCGCGGCAGTAAATTAATTGGGTTAATCCAACCATCACGTACAAAGCCAATGCCATCGTATTGGCTATCAAGAACGTAGCGACCAGCTAAAACATAAGTTTCTTGAAAGTCACCCGCTTCGTTTCGAACCTGACGTTTCGTCATTTGACTAAAGTCTTGATCCATTAGACGAAACAAGGTTTGTAAGCCATTTAATTCCGCAATCGTTTCATCTGAAGCTTCTTTTGCTTTCGTTGTTGAATCAAGAATTTGATGAGTTGATAACACCACAAAAGCTAAGATCCCCATAGCGACAATCACTTCAAGTAAGGTAAAACCGCGTTGCTTCACTACTTATCACCTTTATTTAAATAAGTAGAAAGCTCATAAACTGGATATTCAAGCTTTTCATCGGCGAACACGTTAATGGTTACCTTTACAAACGTTTTATCAGCAGTAGGAACCACGTCCTGACGCCAATACCATTCAAAGCCAGCTAATGTTTCAGTGCCTTTAACACCATTTTTACCTGTCCACTTCTCGCCTTTGGCGCGCTGCTCAACCATCACGTTTTCAGCAACCCAAGAGGCATAAGTTTGCTCTTCAATCGACGAAAGATGATTAATGTGCTCTCCGGTTGCTTGCATTGCGGCAATACCAGCCATTGCACAAATAGCCAATGCAACCATCACTTCGAGTAAGGTAAAACCTGCTGACTTATTCATTATTCAGGCTCCATACGAAACTTTACCGGGGCCATGAATTCGCCTTCGATAAAATACTGCGGCTCTCGCTCATCTTTAAGCTCGTAAACCAGTTGAAACGCACTGACTTCGCCAGAAGATAAAATAAGTACTTGCGGTATTTTGAGCTTTTTTAGCTCAAGTAGGCTGTCTTCGTCACCACCGCTCATTAATTCACGCCAGTTTGACTGCTCAAGCAAGTTATCTTGTGCCCAGGCTAAATCATCAAGGTTAAGAGTAAGCTTAAAGCGCTCATCAACCTTAATTGGGGCAAACAATTTTTCACGGTCAAAAGTAACCCACTTATCACCGTCAAAAACTAAAAATTCAAATGTATCTTGGTCAAGGTGAAAACCTAACTCAACCTGATTTAAAATTGCAAACTCAGAAGCCATATTAATCGTAGTGTGTAATCTGAGAGCTTGTTTTTCGAGTTCTTCTTCAGCACCACCATCAAAACTGTAGGCAACCATTTTGGTGACAAAACCAATCACCACAAGCACCATTAAAATCTCGATTAGGCTAAACCCTTTCGCGTACTTAGCACGGTCAGCCAAACGCAAACGACCAAGGCTTACCATAATAGTAAGCCTTGATGTGTATAAGCTTTGTTCAGTTGGCTGAATTTAGGCATTGTTACTTTTCTTCATCCCAGTTACCAATGTCATCATCAGTACCTGCTTCACCATCAGGACCCATAGAGAAGATATCAATTTTACCGATTTCTCCTGGGCTGATTAGTTGGTATGGGTTACCCCATGGATCTTCTGGTAATTTCTCAAGGAAACCGCCATCAGGAAAACGTCTTGGAATTGGCTCAATGCTTGTTTTGTTCACTAGCGCTTCTAAGCCTTGCTCTGTTGTTGGATACGTTTTATTTTTAAGCTTGTATAGGCTTAACGCATCTTCAATTTGTTGAATATCTAAGTGTGCTTTATCGATTGCAGCTTCTTCTTGCTGACCCATGATATTTGGCGCCACAATTGACATGATCATACCAATGATAACCAGTACTACCATGACTTCTAGTAATGAGAAACCTGACTGTTTGTTCACAAAAATACCTCTAACTTTCTTCAAAAATTTATTATAGCGCGACAGTGTTAACTGCTAATTGCTCTAGTATTCCCTAATTTAAAGACCTACAGCCTTATTCATTGCCATAATCGGCTGTAATATTGCCATAACAATAAACAATACAATTACCGCCATTGAGGCAATCATCGCAGGCTCTAATAGTTTCAGAGACACGTTTACCATGCTCTCAAACTCACGATCTTGGTTATTTGCCGCACGCTCAAGCATCTGCTCAAGTTCACCTGACTTTTCACCACTGGCTATCATGTGTAGCATCATAGGTGGAAAAAGTTTGGTTTGCTGAAGTGAAGCACGAAGGCTAGCCCCTTCACTTACACGTGTTGCAGCATCTTGCACCGACTTTTTCATTTTCTCGTTAACCAATACACCACCCGAGATACGCATCCCTTCAAGTAGTGGTACTGAGCTTGACGACAAAATACTTAAAGTACGCGCAAAACGCGCCGTATTCACACCTCGTGCAACCTTACCAATCCCCGGTAAATGAAGCACTTTTTCGTCATACCAGTAACGAATATGCGGCTGCTTAAGCGCTTGCTTAATTGCCACAGATAATGCGGTTATAATGACTAAACTTATGAACCAGTAGTTTTGTACAAAATTACTAGCTGCCATTACCCATTCGGTTGTCCATGGTAAAACTTGTTTTGACTTTTCAAAGGTCTTCAAGATTTTTGGTACCACAGTACCTAACAGTACCGACACAATTGCAATAGCAAATACAACCAGGATGGTTGGATACACCATCGCTTGTGTTATTTGACTACGCATATGCTGGCGTTGTTCCGTGTAATCAGCTAAACGATTTAAAACTTGATCAAGGTGACCCGATTTTTCACCAGCGGCCACCATAGCACGATATAAATCATCAAACACATGCGGGAACTCGCTCATGCCATCGGCTAGGGTGTAACCTTCAACTACCTTAGAGCGAACGGCCATTAACATACGCTTTAAACGCGGCTTTTCACATTGTTCAGCTACCGCCATTACGGCTCCCTCAACAGGCAATGCCGACTGTATTAAGGTTGCAAGCTGACGAGTGATCAAAGCTAAATCTGAAGTAGAAATTTTTGGTTTAAAGAAACTACTCAATAAAGAGCTCTTCGCTCCTTTAGCTTGCTTTTCACCTTCAGCAGCAGCCACGACCTCTAACGGCATTAAACCCTGATCACGTAGGGTTTGGCGGATTTGTTTTACCGTGTCGGCTTCAAGAATGCCTTTTTTCTCTTTACCTTTGCCATCAAGGGCACGGTATTCAAATGCTGCCATGATTAACCTTCCTCACGTGTTACACGCAAGACTTCTTCTAAGGTAGTGCGACCCGCTAACACACGATTACAACCATCTTGACGAATGCTTGGACTGTGTTTGCGAATATACTTTTCAACACTTTGCTCGCCTTTACCACTGTGGATCATTTCACGAATTGCTTCATCAACAACCAACAATTCATGAATACCAGTACGGCCACGGTAACCATTAAAGTTACACTCTTCACACCCTACGGCACGATAAATTGTTGGCGGCTCAGCAGGGTTGACCCCCAATAACTGACATTCGCGCTCATCGGCAATGTGACCTTCTTTACAGCTATTACATAAAGTACGTACTAGACGTTGTGACAACACACCTAATAACGATGATGATAGTAAGAAAGGCTCAACGCCCATGTCTTCCATACGTGTGATAGCACCAGCAGCCGTATTAGTGTGCAGTGTCGACATAACCAAGTGACCAGTTAATGAAGCTTGCACACCAATTTGTGCCGTTTCAAGGTCACGGATCTCACCAACCATTACTACATCAGGGTCTTGACGAAGGATGGCACGTAAGCCACGTGCAAAGGTCATATCAACCTTAGTATTGACTTGCGTTTGACCAATCCCTGGGATCTCGTACTCGATTGGATCTTCAACAGTGAGGATATTACGATCCCGCGAGTTAATTTGGCTCATGCCTGCATACAAAGTGGTACTTTTACCAGAACCCGTTGGACCGGTTACTAAGATAATACCGTGGGGCTTACTGATTAAGTCAGCAAACAATTCACGGTTACGCTCAGTCATACCTAAATCTTCAAGATTCAGCCGTGCGTTGTTTTTATCAAGTAGACGCAGTACAACACGCTCACCAAAGCTTGATGGCATAGTAGAAACACGCACATCAACAGCACGACCAGCAATTCGTAAACTAATACGGCCATCTTGAGGTATACGTTTTTCGGCAATGTCTAGTTTTGCCATAACCTTAATACGCGACACCAACAATGAGGCGAGTTTACGATTTGGCTTTAATACTTCTTTTAATACCCCATCAACCCTAAAGCGAATCACTAGCTCTTGTTCAAAGGTTTCGATATGAATATCCGACGCACCTTCTTTAATCGCTTCGCTCAGCATAGCGTTAATTAGTTTAATAATTGGCGCATCATCATCACCAGCAAGTAGATCTTCAGTTTGCGGCAATTCATCTGCAAGCGAGAATAAATCCACTTCGTTACCGATATCTTCCATCATTTGCTGCGTTTCAGAACTATCACGCTGATATGAGACCTCTAGCAACAACTCAAATTTGTCATCTGGTAATTGTTCTAGTGAAAAACCATGACCCGCGATACGTCGTACCTCAAGTAATGCATCAACGTCTAACTCACCGCGGTAATACACAGTCCAGTTATCCTGATCTTTACCTAATAATACACCTGTACGACGCGCGTACGAGAATGGCAAACGCTTGGTTGGCAAGCTAACAAGATCATCGCTTGTTAGCAGCTCATCATGATTTGCTGGCACATCGGGTGCTAACTCATCATTGATTTCTGTAATTGCATTAGTCATCGTTGCGCTCATTCGCGTTTTGTTGCTTTAGATATTCTTCGTAAGTTGGCGGTAATACCAAGGCATCATTCCATTCAGGAAGAATTGGTGCATCCGTCAACGGCATTAAATCAATACCATCTTCTTTTTGTTTGTGTTGTTCGCCACGGATAAAGTTATATTTAGAGTGGCTCAACTTATTCATACTAATGCCATCACGCACAATGGTAGGACGAATAAATACAATCAGATTACGTTTACGCTTATTAGTGCTGGTTGAGCGAAATAAATGACCAAGTACCGGGATATCACCTAATAACGGTACTTTAGAGACACTTTCTTGCACGTCTTCATCAATCAGGCCACCTAGTACAACCATACCACCATCATCAGCCATAACCGTGGTTTTAATTGCACGTTTATTCACTGAGATATCTACCGCAGTAGCACCACTTACGCTGGAAACTTCTTGTTCAATCGTTAGCTGAACCGCTGAACCGTCATTGATTTGTGGTGTAACTTTTAGCTTTACACCTACTTCTTGACGTTCAACTGTTTGGAATGGGTTAGCGTTATTTGAGCCTGTTTGCGAGCCTGTGATAATCGGTACTTCTTGACCAACAATCATTGACGCTTCTTCGTTATCCATGGTCGTTACAGACGGCGTAGCAAGAATATTAGAGTTAGTATCCGTTGAAACAGCTTGGATAATTGCACCCCAGTCGTTCTTAACAATACCCATTGCTAAACCATTGATACCGCCGAGCAGTTGTCCGAGAGGCCCCAGATCACCTTCAACTGTTTCTTCATAAGGAGTCGTATTACCAGTCTCATTACCTGTAATCGTTTTTTGTATCGTTTTATCACGAGCTTGCTCAGCAGCAACTGCCAATGATCCAACAGGTACTGTTGTACCATTGTTGAACTGCATCATCCCGCCTTGCTCTGAAATCCATTGCAAGCCTAAGTTGATACCATCAGCCTCTAACACTTCAACGATGATAGCTTCAACAAGTACCTGTGCTCGACGTACATCAAGACGTTCTATCACTTGTTCAAGTGAGCGCATCGTATCTGGTTGCGCAGTAATAACCAGAGAGTTTGAATCAGGGTGTGCTTCAATACTTGTTTCGTTTTGGTTGCGAGAACGAGTTTTAGTCGCACCACCTTGCGCATCTTCGGCTAATGTTTTGCTCACACCTTGCAGTACTTTTACAAGGTCTTCAGCTTTTGCGTAGTTTAAATAGATAACCTTAGTATTACCTTGGTTCTCTAACTCACCATCTAAACGGCTAATTAATTCAACAGCACGAGTACGTGCTTGCGCCTCTCCACTGACAATCACACTGTTAGTACGACCATCAGCAACAACCTTAGGAATTAAGAACTCAGGAACGCTTCCCTTGCCACCATCTTTGTAAATATTCTCAACAACAGATACCACATCGTCTGCGGTAGCAAATTTAAGCTGTACAATATCTACACGCTTATCACCTGCTTGGTCAACAGAGCGAATAATTTCTACTAAGCGGTTAACTGAAGCAGCATGACCAGTCAACATCATCACGTTCGCAGCATTAAAGTTTGCAACGTGACCACCATCTTTTTGGTCACTAAATTGACGAACTAGAGGACCAAGCTCTTGTACACTTACGTTTTTAACACGTACCACACGTGTCACCATCATATCGCCACGGGCTTGGTTATCTTCAGTGATCAGCGGTACATTCGACTTTTTAGCATCAGAACTTTTTTCAATTTTAATAATACCGTTATCCATCTCAACAGCTGAATAACCATAAACTTCGAGTACATTTAAGAAAAACTGATAATAAAGCTTCTCGTCCATTAGCTCGTAACTGCGCACGTTTACTTTACCGCGCACATTTGGGTCAATAATAACGGTTTTATTTAAATTCCGACCTACGATATTAATGAACTCATTAATATCAGTGCCTTTAAAATTAGCTGCATACTCAACAGCTGAAACTGAAAGCGATAATCCTGTTAATAAAAAAAGCGCTGCATATTTAGCTAACCCTTTTTTGATTTTTGTGAGGTGTAGCGCGTGAACCATTCTATAAAAACTCCAAAGCTAGTTATTGCAGGCTAAATTGCACATCAATTTGTTCACCATCGCGTTCGATAGTGATACTTGCGTCAGTACTATTTCGTAATTCGTTTATTGCTGACATTGCCTGTTTCAAATCATTTAATTGATAGCCATTAATCGCAATAGCTAAATCATTATTCATTAATCCCATCTGCTTGAATAAAGCAGGATCTTTACCTGGGCTTAAACGATAACCCACTAACTCACCATCAACCATCGCTTGAGAGACGCGAATATAGTCAAATAATTTACCGGGATCGTCTAATACTTCTTCACGCGTTTCGATAAGCGCTTCTTTTATTTCTTCATCTTCAGTCGCATTTATTTCACTATTTTCGACAAGCTGCGGACCTGCGGTTAATTCTGACTCTTTACGCTCTGCCAATACGGGCATAGAAACTGTTTTCGTAAAGTCGAGTCCATCCAGCATCAAAGTTTCAAAACGACCGCTAACATCTAAAATCACTCGATCGGGTAATACTTGAGCTAGCTTTGCGCGAGTTCCTTTAATTGCATCATCAACAACATATGTTTCTTGCTTGCCTTGAGATTCGATTATTGCAAGGCCAGCTTGGTCATTTTGGCTTACCGCAACAATACCGGTTAGGTTAATACTTAGGCGAGTTTCAGGGGCGTTGTTAATAACTTGATTTTGTTTTGAGGTAGGTTTTTTAGCTTCGACAACAACTTTGCCGAATAAATTCTGTTCGATAATTTGACGTGAGCTTACAGTCTCTGCTCGCTTTGCCATGGTGTTAACACCTGTTACAGGCAGTGCTCTTGTATCGGGCTCCGGCCATACAAGCCAAAATAGCTTGGATGATAAAAAAGCAATATAAACAACAACTAACAGCACTACAAATGCACTTAGCTTGGCATGAGGTAAGCCGTTCAAAAACTGTTTAACTTGTTGTAAGTGTTGATCCATAAACTCTATTTCTTATTTTAATTTACTGCTTGATAGCTGGCCTATAGTACCTTTTCATTTTTCATTCAACAAGCGCGCTTATATTAAACTTTGTAAACAAGGTAAATTCGACGAACAGTGGGCTGCAAGGAATTACTACGACTGTTTATTTGTGATTAAGTTTCATGGTAAATTTTGCCTATATATAAGCAGCTTTCAAAGAGCACAATTGTGTCAAAAGGTAACACTCATAAGTCGCAAGACAAGCAAGATGAATTAAACGTACGCCTTGATAAGTGGTTATGGGCTGCACGTTTTTATAAAACCCGCTCAATCGCACGAGACATGGTGCAAGGTGGCAAAGTACATTATAATGGACAACGTACCAAGCCCAGCAAAATTGTTGAAGTCGGTGCTGTAGTTAAACTGCTACAAGGGGTAGACGAAAAGGTCGTGACAATTGAAAAGATCCTTGAAAAACGTCAAGGTGCCCCCATTGCACAAACCTTATATCAAGAAACTCAAGCTAGTATTGAGAAACGCGAAGCAAATGCTATCGCCCGTAAGAACAACAGCTTCTTTGCTCCACATCCTGATCGTAAACCAGATAAAAAGCAAAGACGTGAACTGTTAAAAATGAAATCAAGTTAGGTAATGCAACTCATGCAACAAGATTTACTTCATCGTTATATATTTGATCAGCTCGATGTACGTGGCGAAACTCGTACAAATTGAAAACACTTATCAAGAGATGATCGCAAACCATAATTACCCAGCACCTGTGCAAACCTTATTAGGTGAATTACTTGTTGCTACCTGCTTATTAACAGCTACTTTAAAGTTTGAAGGTGAAATTGCCGTTCAACTACAAGGCGATGGCCCTGTTAAATATGCGGTAATTAATGGTGACGATAAACAAAACATGCGAGGCATAGCACGTCTACAAGGTGAAGTGACAGGAAGCACAATAAAAGACTTAATTGGTAATGGCTATATGGTTATTACAATTACGCCTACTAAAGGTGAGCGATACCAAGGTATTGTACCTTTAGAGCACGATAGCTTAGATAAATGCCTAGAGAACTATTTTGAGCAATCAGAACAGTTAAAAACACGTCTTTGGTTTGCAACTGAAGTAACAGCAGACACAGCAAAAGCAGCTGGCTTATTCTTACAAGTATTACCTGTGAATAAGGAAAAATCTGTTGAAGACTTCACTCATCTTGAAGCTATCAGCAACACTATTAAAGATGAAGAGTTACTAGGTTTAGATGCAAATACAGTTTTAACCAGACTTTACCACGAAGATAACCCTCAATTATTCGAGCCACAATCTATTAGTTTCCGTTGTGGTTGTAGCAGAGATAAAACAATTGCTGCGTTAGTGAATGTAGGTCAAGAAGAGTTACTTGCTGATGTAAAAGCAAACGGCGAAGTAAAAATTAGCTGCCATTACTGCTTAAAAGATTACATTTTTAACGAACAGGATATTAAAGCTATTTTTAACTGATACACCCAATTTAAAATATTATTGTATTAAAGCCGCATTCGATGCGGCTTTTTTATTAAAAAAAATTATCAAAAATAATGATACCGGTGTCATGAAAAAGCGCCATTTTATGACACCGGTATCATTGAAATTATTCATGTTTTTTGCCAAATATATGCCTTTTTAGGCCCTTCAGACACTCGAATATCCCTAATCCTTCTGTTACTATTCTTTTAGCAAAAGGGAAAACTAAGAACCCCAGAGCTATCCCGTTCAATCTCTCACAATTTAGGTATAAACATGACTGCAAACGCTACTAGTTTTGTTGATCTTACAGCAGCTGAACTTGTCGAACACGCTATTCGTCGTGGCGAAGGGACTTTAGCCGCTAATGGTGCTTTTGTTGCTAAAACCGGTGTACGCACTGGCCGCTCTCCAAAAGATCGTTTTATTGTTCAAGAGCCAAGCACTGAAAACGAAATCCAATGGGGCAACGTAAACCGCCCATTCGATGCAGACAAGTTTGATGCGTTATGGGCACGTGTAGAAGAACACGTGAAAAGCAAAGACCACTTCATCTCTCACCTAGAAGTTGGCGCTGATCCTGAGCACTATTTACCAGTTGTAGTTACAACAGAAACTGCATGGCATCATATTTTTGCCAAAAACATGTTTATCGAACCACAAACATACAATACTGCCGACTTCCCAGAGTGGCAGGTAATGAACGTACCTTCATTTGTATGTGACCCAGAGCGTGATGGCACAAACAGTGATGGCACTGTAATCATTAACTTCGCACAACGTAAAGTACTACTAGCTGGTATGCGCTACGCAGGCGAAATGAAAAAATCAATGTTCTCTGTACAAAACTTCCTACTTCCTGCAAAAGGTGTATTACCAATGCACTGCTCTGCAAACGTAGGTGAAGCAGGCGACACAGCTTTATTCTTCGGTCTATCTGGAACAGGTAAAACAACATTATCTGCGGATCCTACTCGTTTCCTTATCGGTGATGACGAACACGGTTGGGCACCTGGTAGCGTATTTAATATCGAAGGTGGTTGTTACGCTAAATGTATCGACCTATCGCAAAAGAACGAACCTGTTATTTGGAATGCAATTCGCTTCGGTACAATCTTAGAAAACGTTGTACTTGACGAAAACCGTGTACCAGATTTCCATGATACAAGCCTTACACAAAATAGCCGCGCAGCCTACCCTCTAGAGCACGTTGAAAAACGTAAAGTAGAAAACCGTGCTGGCGAGCCAAAAGCGGTTGTATTCTTAACGTGTGACGTGAGCGGTGTATTACCACCAGTTTCAGTACTAACTGAAGAAGCTGCAGCTTACCACTTCCTAAGCGGTTACACTGCAAAAGTAGGTTCAACTGAAATCGGTTCAACAAGCGACATAGAGTCTACATTCTCAACATGTTTCGGTGCTCCATTCTTCCCACGCCCTGCAGGCGTTTATGCAGAGCTTCTAATGAAGCGTGTACGTGAATTCGGCGCTAAAGTTTACCTAGTTAACACAGGTTGGACAGGTGGCCCTTACGGTACTGGTCAACGTTTCGATATCCCAACTACACGTGCTGTAGTTGATGCAATCGTATCAGGTAAACTAGCTGATGTTGAAACTCAACACATCGATGTTCTAAACCTAGATGTACCAGTTTCAGTTCCTGGTGTAGACAGTAAGCTTCTTAACCCAATCAACACATGGGAAGATAAAGAGAAGTACGCAGAATACGCAAACAAACTAGCATCTGACTTCACTGAAAACTTTGCAAAATACGATGTTTCAGAAGCAATCAAATCAGCAGGTCCAAAAGCTTAATACCAATTCGCTTAATTAAGTGATCTATTTTGAGGCAATAAAACCTCGTTGATAGCAAGGCAAAAATTTCGTTATTTAGTTGTTCTAAATCAGAAATTTTTAACGCAGATAGCGACAGGTTTAATCCCTCAAAATGATTAAGTATTATTGCGGATTGGTATGATACCAAGCTTACCTTCAGATTAAAAACGCCAGCTATATGCTGGCGTTTTTGTTTTTGGGTTATGAGTTAGCGAATTGTGAGAGTAAAGTTAGCGAGTTAGGATAAGCCATATAGGCTCTAGGAAAAGTGTCGTTGTAGGAATGGCTTTAGCCATGAATATATTGCTTATGGCCTAGATTCGGCACTGAAGTGCCTCCTACTCGTTTTGTTGCTGAGGAACACTCTGAAGTACCAAACAATCCTGTAGATCAACTGCCATCTAATCTCTGGCATCTGAGATACGCATCACGTAGGAATGGCTTTAGCCATGAATGTGTTGGTTATGGCCTAGATTCGACCCTGAAGTGCCTCCTACTCGTTTTGTTGCTGAGGAACACTCTGAAGTACCAAACAATCCTGTAGATCAACTGCCATCTAATCTCTGGCATCTGAGATACGCATCACGTAGGAATGGCTTTAGCCATGAATGTGTTGGTTATGGCCTAGATTCGACACTGACGTGCCTCCTACTCGTTTTGTTGCTGAGGAATACTCTGAAGTACCAAACAATCCTGTAGATCAACTGCCATCTAATGTCTGGCACCTGAGATACGCAACACGTAGGAATGGCTTTAGCCATGAATGTGTTTTTTAAGGTCTAGATACGGCACTGACGTGCCTCCTACAGGGTTTTGTTGCTGAGGGAGACTCTGAAGTACCAAACAATCCTGTAGATCAAATGCCATCTTATATCTGACAACGCATCACATAGGAATGGCTTCAACCATGAATATATTGGTTATGGCCTAGATTCGGCACTGACGTGCCTCCTACAAGGTTTTGTTGCTGAGGGAGTCTCTGTACTATACAACCCCACATTTCAGCTGACGTCTGACGGCTGAAAGCTGACAGCTCCAAACGAAAAAAAGCCCGACTCTTTCGAATCGGGCTTTCTTTAATTTGGAGCCTGGCAATGTCCTACTTTCACATGGCAAATGCCACACTATCATCGGCGCTGTTTCGTTTCACTACTGAGTTCGGCATGGGGTCAGGTGGGTCCAAAACGCTATTGTCACCAAGCAAATTTGGGTCGTTAATCGCCTTAGCAATCAACTAAAATCTGGAATTCTGATATCAAGTAAATGTCTACTTTAGTTTCTTAACTTCTGTCTGTTACGCTGTCATAAAACGCGTTTGGCGTTGTATGGTTAAGCCTCACGGGTAATTAGTACAGGTTAGCTTAATGGCTCGCACCACTTCCACATCCTGCCTATCAACGTTGTAGTCTTCAACGGCCCTTCAGAGACTTTAAAAGTCTAGTGAGAACTCATCTCGAGGCCTGCTTCGCGCTTAGATGCTTTCAGCGCTTATCAGTTCCGAACGTAGCTACCGGGCAGTGCCATTGGCATGACAACCCGAACACCAGCGGTTCGTTCACTCCGGTCCTCTCGTACTAGGAGCAACCCCTCTCAATTCTCAAACGCCCACGGCAGATAGGGACCGAACTGTCTCACGACGTTCTAAACCCAGCTCGCGTACCACTTTAAATGGCGAACAGCCATACCCTTGGGACCGACTTCAGCCCCAGGATGTGATGAGCCGACATCGAGGTGCCAAACACCGCCGTCGATATGAACTCTTGGGCGGTATCAGCCTGTTATCCCCGGAGTACCTTTTATCCGTTGAGCGATGGCCCTTCCATTCAGAACCACCGGATCACTATGACCTACTTTCGTACCTGCTCGACGTGTCTGTCTCGCAGTTAAGCTGGCTTCTACCATTACACTAACCGTACGATGTCCGACCGTACTTAGCCAACCTTCGTGCTCCTCCGTTACTCTTTGGGAGGAGACCGCCCCAGTCAAACTACCCACCAGGCACTGTCCGTAACCCCGATTAGGGGCCAACGTTAGAACATCAAAACTACAAGGGTGGTATTTCAAGGACGGCTCCACAAAGACTAGCGTCTCTGCTTCAAAGCCTCCCACCTATCCTACACATGTAGGTTCAATGTTCAGTGCCAAGCTGTAGTAAAGGTTCACGGGGTCTTTCCGTCTAGCCGCGGGTACACAGCATCTTCACTGCGATTTCAATTTCACTGAGTCTCGGGTGGAGACAGCGTGGCCATGGTTACACCATTCGTGCAGGTCGGAACTTACCCGACAAGGAATTTCGCTACCTTAGGACCGTTATAGTTACGGCCGCCGTTTACCGGGGCTTCGATCAAGAGCTTCGTCCGAAAACTAACCCCATCAATTAACCTTCCGGCACCGGGCAGGTGTCACACCGTATACGTCATCTTGCGATTTTGCACAGTGCTGTGTTTTTAATAAACAGTCCCAGCCACCTGGTCACTGCGGCTCCCGTCCGCTTAGAGAGCAAGTCTCATCACAGATAGGAGCGTACCTTCTCCCGAAGTTACGGTACGATTTTGCCTAGTTCCTTCACCCGAGTTCTCTCAAGCGCCTTAGTATTCTCTACCTGACCACCTGTGTCGGTTTGGGGTACGATTCGGTATAATCTGAAGCTTAGAGGCTTTTCCTGGAAGTATGGCATCAACAACTTCACACCCTTAGGTGCTCGTCTCGTGTCTCAGTCTTAAGAGTCCGGATTTTCCTAAACTCTCAACCTACTCACTTTCACATGGACAACCAACGCCATGCTTGTTTAGCCTGCTCCGTCCCCCCATCGCAATTATACCAAGTACGGGAATATTAACCCGTTTCCCATCGACTACGCCTTTCGGCCTCGCCTTAGGGGTCGACTTACCCTACCCTGATTAACATGGGATAGGAACCCTTGGTCTTCCGGCGTGCGGGTTTTTCACCCGCATTATCGTTACTCATGTCAGCATTCGCACTTCTGATACCTCCAGCATACCTCCCGGTACACCTTCAACGGCTTACAGAACGCTCCCCTACCACTCAAACAAAGTTTGAATCCGCAGCTTCGGTGCATAGTTTAGCCCCGTTACATCTTCCGCGCAGACCGACTCGACCAGTGAGCTATTACGCTTTCTTTAAAGGATGGCTGCTTCTAAGCCAACCTCCTGGCTGTCTGGGCCTTTCCACATCGTTTCCCACTTAACTATGACTTTGGGACCTTAGCTGGCGGTCTGGGTTGTTTCCCTCTTCACGACGGACGTTAGCACCCGCCGTGTGTCTCCCGGATAGTACTTTACGGTATTCGGAGTTTGCAAAGGGTTGGTAAGTCGGGATGACCCCCTAGCCTTAACAGTGCTCTACCCCCGTAAGTATTCGTCCGAGGCTCTACCTAAATAGATTTCGGGGAGAACCAGCTATCTCCCGGTTTGATTAGCCTTTCACTCCTAGCCACAGGTCATCCCCTAACTTTTCAACGTTAGTGGGTTCGGTCCTCCAGTTGATGTTACTCAACCTTCAACCTGCCCATGGCTAGATCACCGGGTTTCGGGTCTATACCTTGCAACTAAACGCGCAGTTAACGCTCGCTTTCACTACGGCTACCCTAATCGGTTAACCTCGCTACAAAATATAAGTCGCTGACCCATTATACAAAAGGTACGCAGTC
>CP058414.1:677500-792500 GCA_013391845.1 Pseudoalteromonas shioyasakiensis | reverse complement strand
GCGAACTAGAATCGGCTGTTAGAACTCAATCTGTACGAGTGCCCACACAGATGATTGCTTTATATTGTTAAAGAACGTTTGAGATACTTTCGCGTCTCAAGGGCTGTGCATTCTACGCAAGCCGTTATTTTTGTCAACACTTAATTTTGAGAAAAGTTTATTTTTTCAAAACTCAGTTTTACTTGACTCAACCAACTCGTCGTTTTGCTTTTTTGTAAGCAGTCCGCCGTGTCGGTGGATGCGCATTATAGGGAGATCCGAATTCAGATCAACTGTTTTTTGCAGTTTTTATTAAAAAAATGACTGTTCGCGCAAAATACGAACGAAACGTGCAAAAACCACACTAAATTAGCAGTATTTGGGTTATTTAAACAATATAAGAAGTAAAAAACTTATTTGAGTTTGTATAAAGATGGGCTCACTTAATAAAGAGAAACGTAATGATCTTTACATGTGATCTTTGTTGCTAGTTGCTAGTTGCTAGTTGCTAGTTGCTAGTTGCTAGTTGCTAGTTGCTAGTTGCTAGTTGCTAGTTGCTAGTTGCTAGTTGCTTCAAGATGGTATGGTGATGATTGTGGATTGATAGAGTTATTTTATTAGAAATGAATTTCAGAAAGTAAAAAGCCGAGCATAAGCTCGGCTTTTTGGTGTCTTTACGACTTACTCTGCAGACTGCGCGTCTTCTTGAACTTCTTCGTTTGTCGCTGGGCGACCAACTAGTTCAATATAAGCCATTGGTGCATTATCACCAGCACGGAAGCCACACTTAAGAATACGAGTGTAACCACCAGGACGGTCTGTATTACGTGGACCGATTTCGCTGAATAATTTACCAACTACTTCATTATCACGCGTGCGAGCAAACGCTAAACGGCGGTTTGCTACACTGTCAGTCTTAGCCAGTGTGATTAAAGGTTCAATTACACGGCGCAACTCTTTAGCTTTAGGCAAAGTTGTTTTGATGATTTCATGTTTCACCAAAGAACCAGCCATGTTGCTGAACATCGCTTTGCGATGGCTGCTGTTACGGTTTAATTGACGACCACTCTTACGATGGCGCATGACCCTATCCTTCTAACTAAACTAATATAGTGATTTAGATTATTCAGCTAGGCTTGCAGGCGGCCAATTTTCTAGGCGCATACCTAGAGAAAGACCACGTGAAGCTAGCACGTCTTTAATTTCAGTTAGAGACTTCTTACCTAAGTTAGGCGTTTTAAGAAGCTCAACTTCAGTGCGCTGAACTAAATCACCGATATATTGAATTTGCTCGGCTTTCAAACAGTTTGCTGAACGTACTGTTAGCTCAAGATCATCAACTGGACGAAGTAGAATAGGATCGAATTCTGGCTTCTCTTCTTTCTCTTCTGGCTCAGTTACATCACGTAAATCTACGAATGCATCTAATTGCTCAGCTAAGATAGTAGACGCACGGCGGATCGCTTCTTCAGGATCTAAAGTGCCGTTTGTTTCCATATCAATGATTAACTTGTCTAAGTCTGTACGTTGCTCAACACGGGCTGATTCAACCGAGTACGCAATACGTTCAACTGGGCTGAATGATGCATCAAGCAGCAGACGACCAATTGGACGCTCATCGTCATCAGAGGATAAACGACTAGATGCCGGCACATAACCGCGACCGCGCTCAACACGAATACGCATGCTGATCTCGCTGTTAGCTGTCGTAAGGTGACAGATAACGTGATCTGGGTTGGCGATAGTTACATCACCATCGTGCTGAATATCAGCCGCAGTCACAGGGCCTACACCAGATTTAGTCAGGGTCAGAAAAACTTCATCTTTGCCTTCTAAAGTTACTGCTAGACCTTTAAGGTTTAACAGAATTTCAATGATGTCTTCTTGTACGCCCTCTTTCGCGCTGTACTCATGCAATACACCGTCGATTTCTACTTCAGTTACTGCACATCCAGGCATAGATGATAACAGTATACGGCGTAAGGCATTACCCAAAGTGTGACCGAAGCCACGCTCTAATGGCTCTAAAACTACTTTAGAACGCGTTGGGTTGATAGCGTCGATATCGACTAACCTTGGTTTTAGGAATTCGGTAACAGAACCCTGCATTTTATCCTCTCTTAACTCTTAACTTTACTTAGAGTAAAGTTCGACGATTAGTTGTTCGTTAATGTCCGCAGACAGATCTGAACGCTCAGGTAGGCGCTTGAAGCTGCCTTCCATTTTCTTACCGTCAACTTCAACCCAAGTCGGCTTTTCACGTTGCTCAGCCAACTCTAGAGCAGCGATGATACGTGCTTGTGTTTTCGACTTCTCACGAATTACAACAGTATCTTCTGGAGTAATTACGTATGAAGGGATATTCACTACACGACCATTAACTAAAATCGCTTTGTGGCTTACTAACTGACGTGCTTCAGCGCGTGTGCTAGCAAAACCCATGCGATATACAACATTGTCTAAACGTTGCTCTAAAAGCTGTAACAAGTTTTCACCTGTATTACCTTTAAGGCGAGCAGCTTCTTTGTAGTAGTTACGGAATTGCTTTTCTAGTACACCGTAGATACGACGAACTTTTTGCTTTTCACGTAGCTGTAAACCGTAATCAGATAAGCGACCTTTACGAGCGCCGTGCTGACCAGGTGCAGTCTCAAGTTTACACTTAGAGTCGATAGCTCTTACGCCGCTCTTAAGGAACAGGTCAGTACCTTCACGACGACTCAGCTTGAGCTTAGGGCCCAAATATCTTGCCATGTTATTTCTCCTAACCTATTGTTAAACGCGACGTTTCTTCGGTGGACGACAACCATTATGAGGGATTGGCGTCACGTCAGTGATGTTGGTGATACGGTAACCAGCAGCATTCAAAGCACGTACAGCAGATTCACGACCTGGACCTGGACCTTTGATGAAAACTTCTAGATTTTTTAAACCGTATTCTTGAGCAGCAGTACCTGCACGCTCTGCAGCAACCTGAGCCGCGAATGGAGTAGATTTACGTGAACCACGGAAACCTGAACCACCTGCTGTTGCCCAAGATAGTGCATTACCTTGACGGTCGGTAATTGTTACAATAGTGTTGTTGAAAGAAGCATGAACGTGAGCCATACCATCAGCAACTTGCTTTTTAACCTTCTTACGACGAATTGGTGCTTTAGCCATAATCTACCCCACCTTATTTCTTGATAGGCTTGCGAGGACCCTTACGAGTACGCGCGTTAGTCTTAGTACGTTGACCACGTAGTGGTAACGAACGACGGTGACGTAGGCCACGGAAACAACCAAGGTCCATAAGGCGCTTGATATTTAATGTAACTTCACGACGAAGGTCACCTTCTACAGTGTACTTGCCAACTGCTTCACGCAATACGTCAAGTGTTTCGTCTGAAAGTTCACCGATTTTTGTGGTCTCGGCGATACCAGTCGCTGCTAAGATAGCCTTAGAGCGAGTCTTACCTATGCCATAAATAGCAGTTAAACCGATAACTGCATGTTTATGATCAGGGACGTTAATGCCAGCGATACGGGCCACTAACACATCTCCTATATTTGAATTTGGTAATCATCTGTTTGAAAAGCCCGTAAGGATACTCAAACGAAGACCAAATCACAACTAAAAACACAGGCCGAGTAAATAACTCAGCCTGCACGACTGTTTAATTAGCCTTGCCTTTGCTTGTGCTTAGGCTCACTGCAAATTACGCGTACTACACCAGCACGTTTAATAACTTTACAGTTACGGCATATTTTCTTAACGGAAGCACGTACTTTCATTGCTCAACTCCGTAAAATGACCTTATCGACCGTAGCCTTTAAGGTTTGCTTTTTTCAGCACAGAATCATACTGATGTGACATCAGATGCGTCTGTACTTGTGCCATAAAGTCCATGATTACAACAACGATAATCAAAATTGATGTACCGCCGAAATAGAATGGCGTTTGCCATGCCATAGTCATGAATTCGGGCACCAGACAGATAAAGGTTATATACAAAGCACCTGCCAATGTCAGGCGTGTCATCACTTTATCAATGTATTTAGATGTCTGCTCACCTGGACGAATACCTGGGATAAATGCGCCAGATTTTTTCAGGTTATCTGCTGTTTCACGCGGGTTAAATACCAACGCGGTGTAGAAAAAGCAGAAGAAGATAATAGCCGCAGCTAAAACCATCGCATATAAAGGTTGACCTGGAGTCAACGTTGTAGCGATTGCTTGTAGCACATCAGCGACCGGACCTTCACCCTGGCCGAACCAGCTTGCAATTGTACCAGGGAACAGAATTATACTGCTAGCAAAGATTGGTGGAATAACACCCGCCATGTTTACTTTCAGTGGTAAGTGCGTGCTTTGAGCAGCAAATACCTGACGACCTTGTTGACGCTTCGCATAGTTAACGACGATACGACGTTGACCACGCTCAAAGAATACAACTAGGTAAGTAACAGCGAATACGATTACAGCAATCAATAACAGTACAAGTACATTCAGATCACCTTGGCGCGCCATTTCGGCTGTCGAACCAATAGCAGACGGCAGGTTAGCTACGATACCAACAAAAATCAGAACAGAAATACCGTTACCGATACCACGTTCTGTAATTTGCTCGCCCAACCACATTAGGAACATAGTACCAGTTACTAAACTCACTACAGCAGTGAAGTAGAAACCGATACCAGGGTTAACAACTAACCCGTCCATCATGCCCGGTAAGCTTGTAGCAATACCGATTGATTGGATAGTAGCAAGCACAAGCGTGCCGTAGCGTGTGTACTGGCTAATTTTCTTACGCCCTTGCTCACCTTCTTTCTTAAGCTCTATAAACGGCGGATACATATGCGTTAATAGTTGCGTAATAATCGAAGCCGAGATGTACGGCATAATACCCAGTGCTAACACTGAAGCGCGCTCAAGCGCACCACCGCTGAACATGTTAAACATTTCAACAATGGTGCCCTTTTGTTGCTCGAAGAAATCGGCAAGTACAGCGGCGTCAATCCCAGGGATCGGCACGAATGAACCTAGACGGTAAATAATGATAGCACCTAGTACAAATAGTAATCGACGCTTCAATTCCGAAAGCCCACTTTGTGCACTTTTCATATCTTGACCTGGTTTAGCCATTAGTACTTCCTTAGTCTTCTACCTTGCCTCCGGCAGCTTCGATAGCTTCGCGAGCACCTTTAGTCACTTTAAGACCTTTAACGGTAACTGCGCGTGAAACTTCGCCAGATTTAACTACTTTAACGAACTGGATGTTCTTTTTAACTAGACCAGCTGCTTGTAACGCGTTTACGTCTACTACATCGCCTTCAACTTTAGCGATTTCAAAAAGGTTAACTTCAGTAGATACTAATGATTTACGTGAAGTGAAACCAAATTTAGGTAGACGACGTTGCATAGGCATTTGACCGCCTTCGAAACCAACGCGAACTTTACCGCCAGAACGTGATTTTTGGCCTTTATGACCACGGCCACCAGTCTTACCAAGACCAGAACCAATACCACGACCTAGACGTTTCTTTTCAGTTTTTGCACCAGCAGCAGGTGAAAGTGTATTCAAATGCATCGAATTAACCCTCAACCTTTACCATGTAAGAAACTTGGTTAATCATACCACGCACACATGCTGTGTCTTCTAACTCAACAGTGTGATTGATACGACGTAGACCAAGACCACGTAATGTAGCTTTATGCTTCGGTAAACGACCGATAGAGCTCTTTACTTGTGTTACTTTTACAGTTTTATTAGCCATGGTTTACCCCGTGATTTCGTCAACGCTAAGACCACGTTTAGCAGCGATTGACTCTGGAGAATTCATGTTCTCTAGAGCAGCAATCGTTGCACGAACGATGTTGATCGGGTTAGTTGAACCGTATGCTTTTGACAATACGTTCTGTACACCAGTTACTTCTAGTACTGCACGCATCGCACCACCGGCGATGATACCTGTACCTTCAGAAGCAGGCTGCATGTATACTTTAGAACCCGCGTGGCGACCCTTGATTGGGTGCTGTAGCGTGTTACCGTTAAGGTCTACACTGATCATGTTGCGACGTGCTTTTTCCATTGCTTTTTGAATAGCAGCTGGAACTTCACGTGCTTTACCATAACCAAAACCTACTTTACCTGCGCCGTCACCAACTACTGTTAGTGCAGTAAAGCTAAAGATACGACCACCTTTAACTACTTTAGACACACGGTTTACCGCGATTAGCTTTTCAGCCAAATCAGGCTGTTGTTGCTTTGCTTCTACGTTAGCCATTGTCTACTCCTAGAATTGCAGACCGGCTTCACGCGCTGCATCAGCAAGCGCCTTCACACGGCCGTGATATTTAAAGCCACTGCGATCAAAAGCAATCTTTTCGATGCCTTTGTCAGCTGCACGTTCAGCAACCGCTTTACCAACTGCTTGAGCAGCTGCAACGTTACCTGTGCCTTTAACTGTTTCGCTAATTGCTTTTTCAACAGTAGAAGCAGCAGCCAGTACATTACCCTCAGCAGTAACTACTTGAGCGTAAATGTGACGTGGCGTGCGGTGGATAACAAGACGCGTTGTGCCTTGTTCAATATAATTTCTACGAGTGCGTTTAGCACGACGTAGACGAGCTGTTTTTTTATCCATCGTCTTACCTTACTTCTTCTTAGCCTCTTTACGGCGTACATTCTCGTCCGCGTAACGAACACCTTTACCTTTATAAGGCTCAGGTTTACGGTATGCACGGATGTTAGCAGCTGTTTGACCAACTAACTGCTTGTCTACGCCCTTAACTAGAACTTCTGTTTGGCTTGGTGTTTCAATCGTAATACCTTCTGGTACTTCGAAATTCACTGGGTGTGAGAAACCAAGAGTTAAGTCTAATACTTTGCCCTTAGCTGCTGCACGGTAACCAACACCTACTAACTGAAGTTTCTTCTCGTAACCTTCATGCGTACCAACAACCATGTTGTTGATTAGAGCGCGAGCAGTACCTGCTTGTGCCCATGCATTAGCTACGCCTTCACGAGGTAAAGTTGTAATAACGTTGTCGTTAACTTGTACTTCAACAGCGTCGTTGATAGTACGAGTTAATTCACCGTTTTTGCCTTTAACTGTGATGTCCTGGCCTTTTAATGTAACTTCTACACCGGCAGGAACATTGATTGGTGCCTTTGCTATGCGAGACATAGTTCCCCTCCGATTAAGCTACAAAGCCAATGATCTCACCACCAACGCCGGCACTACGTGCTGCGCGGTCTGTCATTAGGCCTTTAGAAGTTGATACGATAGCGATACCAAGACCACCCATTACCTTTGGTAATTCGTCACGTTTCTTATAGATACGTAGACCAGGGCGGCTAACACGCTGGATATTTTCAATAACAGCTTTGCCTTCGAAATATTTTAAATCGATAGAAAGCTCAGGCTTCGCTTCACCGCTTACAGCGTAATCTGCGATATAACCTTCATCTTTTAATACTTTAGCTACTGCTACTTTCAGTTTTGAAGTTGGCATCGTTACTGATACTTTCTTCGCTGACTGACCGTTACGGATACGTGTAAACAAATCCGCAATAGGATCTTGCAAGCTCATAGTCTTACTCCCGTGATACTATTACCAGCTAGCCTTTTTAAGGCCAGGAATTTCACCGCGCATAGCTGCTTCGCGAACTTTGATACGGCTCATGCCGAATTTGCGAAGGTAACCATGTGGGCGGCCCGTAACGTTACAACGATTACGTTGACGTGAAGAGCTAGAATCACGTGGTAAAGCTTGTAGCTTTAATACCGCGTCCCAACGATCATCGTCAGATGTATTTACATCACTGATGATAGCTTTTAGTGCCGCACGCTTTTCAGCATACTGAGCAACTAATTTAGTGCGCTTTGCTTCGCGCGCTTTCATAGAATTCTTTGCCATAACCCTACCCTTATTTCTTGAATGGGAAGTTAAACGCTTCTAACAACGCACGGCCTTCATCATCTGTTTTCGCAGAAGTAGTGATTGTGATATCCATACCGCGAACACGGTCTACTTTATCATAATCAATTTCTGGGAAGATGATTTGCTCACGTACGCCCATGCTGTAGTTACCACGTCCATCAAAAGACTTAGCACTTACACCACGGAAGTCACGGATACGCGGGATAGCGATTGAAACCAAACGCTCAAAAAAGTCCCACATACGCTCGCCACGTAGGGTTACTTTACAACCAATTGGGTAACCTTCACGCACTTTGAAGCCTGCAACTGATTTGCGTGCTTTAGTGATTAGAGGTTTCTGACCAGAGATTGCTTCTAGATCCGCAACAGCGTTATCTAAGATCTTCTTGTCAGCTAGAGCTTCGCCCACACCCATGTTTAATGTGATCTTTTCGATCTGAGGGACTTGCATGACAGAGCTGAAACCAAACTTCTCTTGAAGTTCAGCGACTACTTTGTCTTTATATACTTCATGCAGTTTCGCCATCATTCTACTCCAACTATTAGATAGTTTTACCAGTAGATTTAAAGATACGTAATTTCTTACCATCTTCAATCTTGAAACCTACACGATCTGCTTTACCCGTTTCCGAGTTGTAGATCGCAACGTTTGATACGTCGATAGACGCTTCTTTCTCAACAATACCGCCAGCTTGGTTCAACTGTGGAACCGGCTTTTGGTGCTTCTTGATTAAGTTGATGCCTTCGACAAATACTCGACCAGACTCAGTAACAACTGAAAGCACTTTACCGCGCTTACCTTTGTCTTTACCGGCTAGTACGATTACTTCGTCATCACGACGGATTTTTGCTGCCATGATAGACTCCTTATAGTACTTCTGGTGCTAGTGAAACGATTTTCATGAACTTTTCAGTACGAAGTTCACGAGTCACAGGGCCGAAGATACGAGTACCAATTGGCTGTAAGTTATCATTTAAGATAACAGCCGCATTGCTATCGAAACGGATCAAAGAACCGTCCGGACGACGAACGCCTTTTTTAGTACGCACAACTACCGCGTTTTTAACATCACCTTTCTTCACTTTACCGCGAGGAATAGCTTCTTTTACAGAAACTTTGATGATATCGCCAACCGCTGCATAGCGACGGTGCGAACCGCCAAGGACTTTAATACACTGCACTTTGCGAGCGCCGCTGTTATCAGCAACGTCCAGCTGAGTTTGCATTTGGATCATGTTAATGACCTCCGGTGTAGAAATTACAACACGCCTTAATTCTGTTTAAAATCAAGACATTTCGGTTAAATTCCACTCAAAAAACAAGCAAGTTGTCTCTTAAGGGCGGGCAATTGTAGCAGCAATGACAAGGAAGTGGTAGGTTATTTTTTAATTAATTTGGAATTAATCGTGCTGCTTGCATTAAGGAATTACAGCGACTTGCTGGTTTGTTATTGATTATAAAACAAACAGGGCGCTAATGCGCCCTGTTTTTGACTTTAATTAAATTTTATTAATTTCCAAATAGACCTTTTAATTTGTCTTTTATTTTATCTTTTGCTTTTTCTTTCACTTCTTCTTTAGCAGCCTCACTCACATCTAAGCTATAACCTACATCATGGAATGGGCCTTTTATACGCAGAGGAATTTTAAACCCAGTGCTGTCATCTGTCGTACCCTGCCCTTCGATTGAATCAACAATCCCCGTCACTAAACGGTAGTCTACAGTGGTCATTGGTAAATCAATCTTACCTGAGCCGGTAATACGAATAAGCGGACTTAATAGAGATAAGTCTGTATTTTCACCAATACCATTTGTGAATACAAAACTACCTTTAAGTGCTGAGAAGTCTGTCTGTTGTGAGTTATCAAAGCCAGTATCCAGGCCTTCTGATACCGCACTTAAGTTACCTTTTATAAGCTCTTTAGCTTTACGAACCATCTCTGCAATGTTGGCTCCTTTCACTGCACCATCTGCAAACTCAAAGCCCACCTTGCCGTTAAGGGCATTAATAAAGCTTTTTTGACTTTGACCTGTGGTCGTTAGATCCCAGTTTAAAGAGCCTTTACCCATTAACTTATCGAAACCGGCCGCATCAGTAAGTAATGGCTGTGCATCGATTTTATCTAAAGAAAAGTTAGTGCTAATTTTATAAGGTGTTTGCTTAGCGTTAACGGTGATTACACCTTTGCCATTACCTTCGTATGCAACAAACTTATCTAAGCTGATGTTAGCTACTGCATTTTTAAGGTTCACTGTTAACTGGTTTTCGCCAAGTGTAATATCATTTGCTTTTAAACCACTTGAACGCACAACAACATTTGCATCAAGTGCATTTAGGCCGCTCATATCAATTGTTGTATCATCCCAAACAATTGGCTGCGCTGGCGCATCTGAGGCTGGTTCTGCTTGCTCTTCTTTAGCTACCCCCTCAGGTAAGTAAGGGTTTAAATCAAGCATGCCTAAATCAATATCGGCATTTACAACTAAACGGTCGCCAAGCTTAATATCGCTTTTACCTTTAATTTGTAGCTCATCTAGGGTGGCAAGTAGCTCAGCCAGTTTAAACTGCTCACCTTTTAAATGCATTGAACCTTTTACATTAAACGCATTGAAAGCATTCTCTTTAGCATTAAGCTCAACACCCTGCCAATTCGCAATGTTTTTAACTGAGTCACCACTGACAGATAGAAGCCCTTGCACATCATTACCCATTTCTGCAATTGCCCCTTTGAAATTCAAATCGATCAAGCGTGAATCAACCTCAGTGCTGACATTAAAGGTTTCGCCCTCAATCGCTTTTACGGGTGTATCTAGCGTTACATCCAAATCAAAACGCTCACCCATATAGGTAATACCGCCTTTTAACTCAAGGGTTTTACGAAGAGAAGGTAATAAAATGGCTAACTCTAAATCACTTATCTGTTGTTTTGCCCCAGTTTTACCGTCTAGATAAGTAAAGGTACCACCATAAATTGCCACTTCGCCAAGCTCAATATCAAAGTTATCTGGTAAGTTAACGGCACCAGAACTCTTTTGCTGCTCAGTCTGTGGTTGCTCTGCAACCGCATCAAATAGCTGCCAGTTTGCTTTACCATTTTTATCGGTTTCTAACAAAATCGTTGGTTCGTTAATAACAAATTTATCTAGCTTAAACTCACCGCCAAATAACGACATCCAAGGAATACGGATAGCAAGTTGCTGCATACTTGCCATATTTTTTTGCGAACCAGTTTGCATATTGGCAAAGTTTACATCATTCAGTTCTAGCTTTAATGATGGAAATACCGACAGCTTTTTATCGCCATTAATAGTCAGACTACGACCTGTGGTTTGTTCTACTTGCTCCGATACTTTATTAAATATCGCGTCTGTAGGAATGAGGAATGGTGCTGCGACTACTAATGCAATTAGTAATAAGAAAATGACACCAACAACTTTCAGTAAGGTTTTCATAATCATCCTTAAAAATGGGCAAACAATGTTCATATCATAGCGGGAGTTAGGCGCAAATGCATTGCCCAACCCACAAAAAGGTTTGTAAACAAGCTTAGGTATAAGAACATGAATCAGCGCTGAAATATTTTGATACCTTTAGGTTACAAATAAATCTTGACCGAATGATACCCTAGGGTTACATTGATACCTAGAGGTTACATTTAAATCAAAAAGGAAAAGATTATGTCTAAGCAAGATATACAAACGGAAGAAAAGTTTATGAGCCATAACGCATGGTTTTCAATATTCATGGGAATTACGTTATTATTCATTAGTGTTTACCCAATGCTTAAGCAAACATCAGCACCTTTACTGTTTATCGGCGCTGCCGCTTTTTTAGGTTCATTTTTTATGTTTGTGATTAGAGGTGGGTTTACATGGAAACTTGGGTATCGCCTTATGTATACCGATGAATTTTTAAAGACAATTGATACCATCGCTTATAAACATGTGGTTCTTGGATTACTTTTTAGCATGGGGGTTATTTTTTTATTGTCTGATGACCTTGCTTTAAATGTATCTCATAGCATGATGGCCACATTTTACCTCGCTCAAATGTGTTTAGTATACGGCGTATCAATTCTTTGGCAGAGTAGAGACTAGGTATAATAGTGGAAAATAATATCGCTAAATTCCGTAAAGAGAAGGGTTTATCGCAGCAAGAACTCGCTGATGCCATTGCAGTATCACGTAAAACCATTAGCACAGTCGAAACAGGCCGCTTTATACCTTCGGTTATTATCGCGTTAAAAATTGCAACCCACTTTGAACTTACCGTTGAGCAATTATTTACACTTGATGATAATGATTAATTAATCAAGTCAATCGCAATCTTGCTCTATCAGTAAGATTGCATCATTTCATTACTTCGGTATGATGCACGACCCTGTTGTTTTTGCACCCTGTGTACTAAAATCAAACAACCTAATTTGGTCAAAACTGGAGTATCGATTAAGCATGAAGAAACTGCTTATTTCACCGTCAAAAATGGCGCTTGGCGAGCAAGAAAGTCAAATTTATCAAAACATCCTCAAGCAGGCCTCTGATATCAGCTTAAACCTAATGGCAGTTAAAGTAGAAAACCACCCTGAAGACTTTTTAGGCTGGTGCTATGAGCTATTAAGTGCAAGCCGCGATCGCATTAACTACGATCTATTAGAAGATAAGCAATTACCGACACTTAAGAAACTTCATGACTTATTAATATCTGCCATCAGCTTTTTGCAATTAAAAACCTTAAGAGTTGCACCATGGCCAGTTATCGCAGGCTTCATCGAACAGCATAAAGAGCTTGTGGCACTTGATGAGCAACTACGTTTAGCTAATTACATTGCAGCGATTAAATCACAATCATTAAAAGAGATGATCCCTGAAGACCGTTTAGCGTTTTCAGGTAAACACAGTGCGTCGCTTGATCCAAGCAGCTATAACTTCGATGTTGAATGGTTTGCTTCTACGAAGAACGCAAAAGGCTTTCACCAAATGTTGAGTGATTTGCCTGGTGCATTCGATGAAGCCTTAGCGCACATTCCACTTGAAGGCGAAATAACCCAAGAGCATTATCAACACTTTATGGTTGCATACTTGATGGCATTTAATGGTAGCGATGAAAAGCCAACGCTTGCTCCTGCAACTCGCTTACTTGCGATGCGCCGACCTGATGTGTTTACACCAATCGTAAATAGTAAACTTGATGCCCTTTGTGGGGCACTAGGTATTACCAAATTAAATAACCGTGATTTTGAGCGCTACTGGCAAGATATTGTAGAAGCAATCCATAATATGCCTTGGTTCAAAATGGCTAGCGCCGCAAATGAACTTGAGCAATCTTTAGTTGAAATTAAAGCCCTATTACCTAGCTTCTTTTATTATGCAGATAAAAGTACCGCCGATAACTCAAACTATATTAAGTTGTTAAACAAACCTAAGAGTACTACGAGCTCAGCAGGTAAAAAGACCGTACGCCGTGGCAAAGAATCAGCTGAGATACTGGTAGACCGTGCATTAGCAAGTGATGATATCCCTGAACATATCAAAGCAAAGCGCGATTCAATCATCAGTGAAGTTGAAAAAGGCCGAAGTGTTGAAGAGACTATTAGTCTGATGCGAGCGATTTTCGGCTAAGTCACTCTCAAATAAGAGAAACCCGGGTGCTTCGCAATTGTGCAACCGGGTTATTTTTTGCACCACACAAGTGCGCATGAACAATTCAAATATCCACTATTTTTTCAATTAAGCCATCTTAGAAGTCTGTTTTTAAAGCATTTAAGCATAAAATATCCCATTCAAAATGAACTTGGCACAACCAGTGCAACATCGTATCCAGACAACACATAATAAATGTCCTCGAATAATAACCAGACTGCAATCTGAAATGGGACAAAATCAACATAACAACAGGATACAGAAACATGCTAAAACTAAAAAAAACGGTCGCAGCAAGCGCTCTTGCGCTATTAACTTTGAGCTCGACATATAGTTATGCGGAAGTCACAGCAAACGCTGCGGCAACGTCAAATTACTTATGGCGTGGTCAAGAGCAAACTGGCGGTGATGCTGCAATCCAAGGTGGTATCGACTACGCAAGTGAATCTGGCTTTTATGCGGGTACTTGGGTATCGAATGCTAGCTGGGCTGACGACATGACTTACGAGCTAGACCTTTATGCTGGTTTTGGCGGTGAAATCAATGAAACCTTTAGCTACGATGTTGGCTACATTTATTATGCATACCCAGATGCAGCATCTTACACAGATGCAGATTTCTCAGAAATCTACGGTAGCATTAGCATGGGTAGCTTCACCTTTGGTGCAGCAGTACTAGCAACATCAGCAGCTAGCGGTGACGGTACAGACTTTGGTGATTCACTTTATTTAAATGCTGACTACAGCTTCCCAGTTGGCAGTACCGGTGCAGAAATGGCCCTTCATTTAGGTCATTACTCAGGGGATTTCATTGGTGATGATGACATCATCGACTACGGCGTTTCAGTGTCGAAAGACGGCTTTACTTTCGGTCTTTCAGACAATGACATCGATGGTTCAGATGTAAAAGTGTACGTCGCTTACGCGGTTGACTTCACTTTATAAAGAATGTGTTACTTGCTGCAACACGAAGGGCCGTAAGGCCCTTTTCTCGTTTAGGGCTATTCGTTAAGGCACACTATGACCAGTTGAGCCTTGCCAAATGCGATACCATTGTTCACGGCTCATAGAGAACTGCTTAGCTTCAACCGCTGATTTAACACGTTCAATGTTACCCGTACCAAGTACCACAGACGGTGCACTCGGGTGCATTAACAACCAAGCATAAACAACTTGATCAATGCCTGTGGCACCAATTTCAGCACCAACCTGCTCTAGCACTGCACGTAAACGCACTGCTTTTTCATCATCACTTGAGAATAAACGCCCCCCTGCCAATGGTGACCAAAGCATAGGTTTGATATCGAGCAACTGGCATTGGTCTAAGCTGCCATCATCAAGGGCTTTCATTTCGTAAGGTGAAAACTCAATTTGATTAGTTACAAGCTCAAAGTCTAAACGCGACTGTAACAAGCTAAGTTGTGATGGCGTAAAGTTAGATACACCAAAGTCAATCACATCACCATTTGCTTTTAGGGTATTAAATGCTTGTGCCATTTCATCCGCATTCATCAAGTAATCAGGGCGATGAATAAGTAATACATCTAAACGATCAGTGTTGAAGTTTTTTAGTGACTGCTGTGCTGAGGCAATAATATGCGCGGCACTTGAATCATAGTGGTTTGCTTTGCCTTGTAATCCTAGGCTTGCAAACGCAGGCTTAATACCACATTTAGTGATGATTTTGATTTCATCACGAATACTTGGTTTTAGTTTAAGTGCTTTACCAAATTCAGCTTCACAACCGTATTCACCGTAGATGTCAGCATGATCGGTATGTGAAACTCCCATATCGATTGCATTTTCTAAAAAACTTAAGCATTGCTGGGGCGTTACCTGCCAATCTAACAAGCGCCAGAATCCTAATACCAACTCATCAATACAACGACCATTGCTATTCACCATAACGACCTACTTTTCCTAATAAGTTCGATTCAAATTAATCCTTTAACCATATCACAGATTTACTAATCACAGCTGTTAACATACAGTTACAAAACAAATTGCTAATTTGTTACTAAACAGGATATTTTAGTACCTAAAAACAAATGTTATAAAACAAGGAATAAAAAATGAAATCATCAAATGTAATGACCGCATTGGTTGATATTTTTATCAGCCCGAGTAAAGCCTTTAATGGTTTAAAAGAAGCAAAAGGTTGGTCTTTTGTTGCCTTTATTTTACTTGCCGGCATTCTCGCCGCCAGCATGTTTGCTTTTTATAATAAAGCTGACCCGCAATTTTTAATCGATCAACAAGTGGCAGCCGCCAGTGTTGATGCCACTATTGCTGAGCAAAAAATGATTCGCCAAAGCATGGAGCAAACCATAGATATGCAGGTTTGGTTTGCCATCTTTGGTGGCATCATTGGTTTGGCTGTTATTAATGCTCTGATGGCAGGCTACTACTTATTTGTATCTAAGCAAGACCCAGAAGCTAACTATGGTTATGGTGCTTGGTATGGCTTTGGTGTGTGGACCATGATGCCAATGATTATATCAAGCCTCGGTTTGCTCATTTTAGTATTAACTGCAAGTACCGACCAAATTTCACAGACATTATTTAACTATGCTTCGATTAACCAACTTTTAATTGGCTTAGAAATTGGCCATCCATTCTACACCTTATTGGAGAGCCTAAATATCTTTTCTATTTGGAGCATTTTCATCGCAGCTATCGGTTTGAAGTGCTGGACTAATTTTACTTTCAATAAAGCGCTACTGTTTGCAGCTCTACCAAGTATTGTTATTTACGGTATTTGGACTGTAATCGCTCTCGTTTAATTCTGCTTTGAGCGGCGATATGCCGCTCTTAACTACCAAGGAAGTAACATGAAAAAAGCCATTATTATTGGCCTCGCTGTTACAGCATTTGTCGCTTTACTAGTATCAAAGCAAGTCACAGGCAATAAAGATGCACCAGAAATGCATATTGCAGAAGTTGCACAAGGCAATATTGCCGATTCAATTTTAGCCTCTGGCAACCTAGTCTTTAACACCCAAGTGCAGCTGCGCTCTGAAGTGACTGGCCGCGTAGCGAAAGTGTTTGTCGAAGAAGGAGAAAGTGTCACTGAGGGCGATATTCTTATGCGTCTAGATACTACAGCGTTTGAATCTGAAGTTGCACGCAACAAAGCCGTGCTTCGCGCTACTGAAATTGATATTAAGCACAGCGAAACCCGACTGAAAAATATCGAACGCCAGCTAAGCCGCCAAAAAGAGCTTTATGAAGTTGGCCTCGCAGGCCAAGAAGTGTATGAAAACCTACAAAATGCCCGCGATTTAGCGAAAATAGATATTGAAGCAAAACGTGAAGCTTACAACCAAGCCCAAGCGTCATTACTCATTGCTGAAGACCGTTTAAATAAAAGCGTGTTTCGCGCACCAATGAGTGGGCTACTTGCATCGGTAAATATTAAAGAAGGTGAAACCGTAATTGCCGGAACAACCAACATTATTGGCTCAGATCTGATGCTAGTAGCAGATCCAAGCGCTATTTTAGCCGAACTTCGCGTGGACGAAACCGATATTGCTGGTATAAAACTAAACCAACATGCAGATATCTATGCCGCCGCTTACCCAAACCAACCTTTTACTGGCAAAGTAATAAACATTGGTACTTCAGCAAAAAACCAAGCCGGTTCACAAGGGTTATCATTTAAAGTCAAAGTACTACTTGATGCCACTGACCGCCAACTATATGCCGGTATGAGTTGCCGTGCTGAAATTGCGACAAGTATTGCCGAAAATGGCTTAAAACTCCCCATTGAAGCAATTCAAAAAGAGGATGATAGCTACTTTGTTTGGAAGCTTAACGCAGATAATACAGTAACTAAAACAACTGTAACGGTAGGCATTTCTTCAGATATCGAACAAGCACTAACCAGCGGTGTTGCAAAGGGAGATCGTATTGTTATCGGCCCAGCTAGACCTCTCAGCTCACTAAAAGAGGGTGATACGGTAGCCGTTAAAAACAGCCCTGAAAAAGGTGCTAGCTAATGTCGGCGGTGATAAAACTTAGTAATATCAATAAGCAATATAAAATGGGCGAACAAGTTTTCAAAGCCCTTGATGATATCAATATTGAAATTGCTCAAAATGAGTATGTTGCCATTATTGGCCCTTCGGGTTCAGGTAAATCAACACTAATGAACTTGCTTGGCTGTTTAGATACCCCTACAAGTGGTGACTACTATTTAAAAGATAAGCTGGTAAAGCGAATGACCGAAACTGAGCTTGCTCATCAGCGTAATGAAAGTGTTGGCTTTATTTTTCAAAGTTTCAATTTGTTACCGCGAGCATCAGCTCTTGAAAATGTTATGCAGCCACTTGTGTATCGATTTATCTCTGCCAAAGAGCGAAAGCAGCAAGCGCTCGAATCATTGCAGCGGGTTGGTCTTGGCGATAAGGTAAATCACCTTTCGAGCCAGCTTTCTGGTGGGCAACGTCAACGTGTCGCGATTGCTCGTGCACTTGTTACTAAACCACATATTTTACTTGGTGATGAGCCTACAGGTAACTTAGATAGTAAAACCACCACTGAGATCATGGCACTGTTTGATGAGCTTCATAACGAAGGGCACACCATTATTTTGGTTACTCACGAACAAGATATTGCTGATCACTGCCAACGTGTTATTCGTTTAGTTGATGGCAAGGTTGTCAGTGATACCCGTAAAGGCGAAGGAGCAAGGCAACATGTTTAAATCTGCTATCGCTGTTATGGAAGGCACTAAAGCCGCACTCATGGCAATTAAAGCAAACGCGATGCGTAGTGCCCTTACCTGCTTAGGTATTATCATTGGTGTTGCAGCGGTTGTGACCGTAGTGGCAGTAATGCAAGGTTTCACTAAGCAAATTAATGATCAACTTGCCGACATGTCTCCTGATGTGACCAATATAAAACCTTACACTAGCGTAGAAAAAGAAATGGTAGGCCAACAAGCAAAGCTAACCTACAGCGACTTTTTAACCCTAAAAGCACGCGTTAAAGAAGCCGAAACCTTTACTGCGCTGATGTTTACTTGGCGCTTTTCTGGTGCAGCAGAGTACGGCAATAAAAGTCATGCTTCACGCGTGATGGGTACCGAGCAAGACTACCAAAAAGCTTACCGCACCTACCCAGAACTCGGCCGGTTTATTCGCGCAGAAGATGATGAAAAACGCCGTCGAGTGGCGTTTATCGGCCCTTCAATTATCGAAAAGCTTAATCTGCCTGAAAACCCTGTAGGCGAATATATCAAACTCGGTGGTGAGTGGTTTCGCATTATTGGTGTTGCTGAAAAACAAGGTAGCTTATTAGGTTTTGACCAAGACGATTACATTAATATTCCAATAAGTACCATGAGTGCGCTAGAAGGCGGCAGTGTTGATACTAATGTGCAAATGATGTTTCGTTTAAAAGACGATGCTAACGAAACGCAAGTACTGGGTAAAATTCGCCGCATCTTGCGTCAATTACATAAACTAAAAGACGGCGAAGATGACGACTTTGAGTTTGAAACCGCCGAAAAAGCCCGTGCTAATATCGATAAATTTACCGGAAGTGCAACCGCAATTACCGCGGGGATAGTCGGTATCAGTCTGGTGGTTGGGGGTATCGGTGTGATGAATATCATGCTGGTTTCGGTAACAGAACGCACTCGTGTGATCGGCACTTTAAAAGCATTAGGGGCAACACCTGGCTTTATTATGCTGCAATTTTTAGTTGAAGCGGTGGTGCTATCGCTTTTTGGTGGCTTAATTGGTTTAGCGATAGGGTATGGTGCCGCGGCACTGATTTCGTTATCAGTGCCGAGCATGCCAGATGCCTACATACCGGGTTGGGCGATTATGCTGTCATTTGGCTTTACGTCATTGATTGGTATTGTGTTTGGCTTAGCGCCCGCTATTAAAGCGGCACGCTTAAACCCAATTGATGCACTGCGTTATGAATAACTAGTCTGGCTTATAAGGTACTTGAGCACAGCTTATTTCAACTGTTTTCGGGTACCAAATAGGCCCAACTTGGTTTACTGCAATTTCAGCAAGACCATTGGTGAACGACTTATAAGTGTGAACGGTTTGCCACTCAGAGTCAGGGCATTGTTCAGATAAGTCGACAGGCTTTGAACCTTCGTAAAGCGCCGCGGCAAAGTTATGATGCCACTGCTCTGTTGCAGGCGCTTTATTGCCTTGCGCTGCACTGCCATTATCGAAGTAGATATTTGTGCAACCACTTAAGGTTGCAACTAACACCGCTGTTATTAGTAAGCTTTTCATAGTTGTTGCTCCTGTGCTTGTTGCTCACACCATACTTTTACTGTGTGAGGAGCATAAATTCCGAGTGTAACTAGTCCTAATGCGCCATCAGCGAATGTTTGTTGCGATTGCATTTGGGCAACTTTTTTATCTTGGCAAATAGCCTTTACATCAACGCGCTCTTCACCAACGAGGCCCCACAAAAAGAATGGACGGCTATCTTGGTAATCGGCTTTAGTGGCTAATTTATTGGTTGTTTTTTCTGGCACTATGGTGACTGATGAACACGCTGTCACCGATAAGGCAAGCAGCATACAGGCCATTTGTTTCATGAGTAGTTCCTTTGTCTGAGTTGTTAAGCTCAGTAAGTATAAGAATATGAGTACTCATTTTGGGTAAGAAAGCGTATAGAAATTGTAGGAAATACTACAGTTTCTAACATTTAGCCTTTGAACTAAACTGGGCTAACAACGACTAACTCTCAAGGAAAGTAACTAAAGGTCATTATGACGGCATATCTGCGTATATTTTTATTACTTGTGTGTTTGAGCGCGCTGTCTTGGTATAGCTTTTCAAGCGATCCTAGCTCTGATGAGCAGCAAGGTATAACCAAAACTGCCGTGAACCTTGTTAATTGCCAACAGCAGTTAGCACAAAGTCGCATGCAAACTTACGCAGCGCATTACATTTTGCCCTATCAGTTCAAGTTATTGAGTTGGAATATCTACAAAGCACAAATAGATGGCTTACTCACAGATTTACAAAACCTAAATGACGATGCTGATATTGTGTTACTTCAAGAAGCTATCGAAGAACCAGCTCTTACAAAGCTCAAACCATATTGGCGTTTTGCTAAAGGCTATAAGAGTGGCAGTGTGCAATCTGGAGTTATGACACTCAGCCGTTGGCCCGCCACTGTGCATTGCACACTCACTCACAAAGAGCCTTGGCTACGTAGCCCAAAAGCCACCAATATTGTGGAGTATGCGCTGCCTGAACAACAGTTATTACTGAGTATTAACCTGCATGCCATTAACTTTACGGTTGGTGTAAGTGACTTTAAACAACAGCTAGACGATGCCGCCGCCATTATGCGAACGCATAAAGGACCTATCGTATTTGCCGGTGATCTCAATACCTGGAGTGATGAGCGCCAAGCCTTATTGCAGCAAACGTTGACCCAACTAGGCCTACACGAGGCTATCTATTTAGATGATAAACGCACCAAAACATTTGGATTAGCACTTGACCAAATATGGGTGCGAGGTGTCAAAATAGAAACAACTATAGTGCCTGAGCTTGCAAGCTCAGATCATAATCCAATAATTGCAACCTTAACCATAGAGCAAAAAGAACAGTGAAAATAACAATGAAAAGATATTGGTTTATCGCATTAATGTTCTTGAGCATTAGTCAATTCTGTATTGCAGCCACTCCAGAGCAAGAAATTAATCACTTAATTGATTTTGTCGCTAAAAGCGATGCCGTATTTATACGCAATGACACAGAACACTCAAGCCAAGATGCTGCCGAGCACCTCGCTATGAAATATCGAAAAGCGACCCGCTATGCAAATACCGCCGACAAGTTTATCGAAAACCTAGCGAGCAAAAGCTCTTGGAGCGGTAAGCCCTATAAAGTAAGACTCAGCAATGGATCGTTACTCAATGCAAAAGGTTGGTTGAGCAATGAATTAGAAGAGTACCGTCGAAACCAACATATTCATAATTAAATCATCAACACACAAGAAGCGAAAAGCCATGCAAGAACACAATAATCAACCACTCAACGACTTTATTGAATACCCTCATGACGAAATGCTTAAACGCGCCGAAGAGTTTTTAGCCGTTAGTCAGCGTCGCCATAGTATTCGCAGCTTTAGCGACCGCCCTGTGCCAAAAGAAATAATCGAAACTTGTATTAAAGCGGCAGGCACTGCACCAAGTGGTGCCAATCATCAACCTTGGCACTTTGTGGCAATACACAGTAGCGATGTTAAGAAACAAATTCGTGAAGCAGCCGAAAAGCTAGAGCGCTCATTTTATGAAGGCCGAGCTGGTGAAGAATGGTTAGATGCTTTAAAACCACTTGGCACAGATGCCAGTAAGCCCTACCTTGAGCATGCACCTTGGCTAATTGCCGTGTTTAGTCAAAAGAAAGGCGGTATTTCTGCCGATGACAAAAATACCAATTACTATGTTCATGAATCTGTTGGCCTAGCAACCGGCTTTTTAATTCAAGCACTACACAGAGCAGGCCTTGCTACCCTCACGCATACACCAAAGCCAATGAGCTTTTTAACCGAAATTTGTGGCCGCGATAAAGATAATGAGCGCCCTTACATGCTGCTCATTGCAGGCTACCCAGGCACAGATGCAACTATCCCTGAGCATGCCTTAGTGAAAAAGTCGCTGGACGAAATAGCGACCTTTATTTAGTTTTAAAATCAACAGCTAGCACATCACCTGGGTTTAAACCTGAAACGATGTGCTGCTGCCCATCAACCATTTCGCCAAGGCGTACATATCGACGCACTATCAGATTATTTTCAAGTAAATAGACCATACTCAATTGGCCATATTGATGCACCCAACTTGAGTCAATCAACACCCCTTTTTCAGTGGCGAGCGGTAATTGTAACTGCGCATAAAGCCCAGGCATTAGCCCAGTTTGCATATCTGTTTCTAAACGGATTTCCATACTGCGCGCAGCACTATCAGCAACGGGCACTATTTCTGTCACAGTGGCAGGCATTGACGTTGATAAAGCGGGTAATTTGACTGTTAGAGCTTGGCCAACATTCAATTTAATTGCTTGTTGTTCTCTGACATTAAACGCTAATTGCAATTGCTGTGGGTTATACAGTGCGAGTAATGGCGTACCAGGGGTTGCGGTATCGCCAGGTTCTGCAAAACGCTCAACCACAACACCTGAAATCGGCGCTTTAATTTGCGTAAAACTCAACGCGACTTGTGCTTGTGTTTGCTGTTGTTTAGCAATCGCTAGGTTCGCAGTTAAATTATCGAACCTTGCTTTAGCATCGTCGTATTCACTAACGGATACCAAGCCTTGTTTGTACAAATCGTTGATACGTTTAAGCTGTTTCTCTGCTTGAGTCAGCGATGCATTAATTGCGTTTAT
This sequence comes from Pseudoalteromonas shioyasakiensis, assembly GCA_013391845.1. Taxonomy (NCBI): domain Bacteria; kingdom Pseudomonadati; phylum Pseudomonadota; class Gammaproteobacteria; order Alteromonadales; family Pseudoalteromonadaceae; genus Pseudoalteromonas; species Pseudoalteromonas shioyasakiensis. The sequence continues at coordinate 769,574 of CP058414.1, read as the reverse complement.
TTGTGCTTCGCTTTGTGCAAGCCCAGCTTTAAAGTCATCTTGCTGCAAGGTGATCAATACATCACCTTGTTTTACAGTATCGCCAGCGCGGACATTCAAACGCTCAACTTGTGCCATAACTCGCGATGAGATTTGCGTATTTTGTTTTGCAATCACGGTTCCTGGCACAACTTCATCACGAGCGATATCTGCCAGTGTAACTGTCACTAACTGACCATTGTAATCGTTTGCCGATGGGTTTTTCATGCCTGCAGCTTGCTTATCAGAAAAACTGCCCGCCATGTAAAGTACCGCCACAATGATCACAAATAACGCGATAATTGAACCAATAAGTTTTGATTTACCCTGCATGAGCTTTTTCCTCTTTGGCTGCATCCTTTGCAAACACTAAATAATAAACCAGGGGCACAACAAATAATGAGAACAATGTTGATGCCACAATACCAAAAATAATTGCAATCGCTAGACCGCTAAATACCGGGTCTAGGGTGATCACCAAGTTACCTAATAAGGTAGTTCCTGCAGTCAGTAACACTGGACGCATACGCACTGTACCTGCGGCAATTAAAGCTTGTTTAATTGCCATACCTTGGCTACGAGCTTGATTTATAAATTCAACCAAAATAAGTGAGTTACGGACCACAATACCGGCAAGTGCGATCATGCCTATCATGGCTGTTGCAGTGAATAACACCGGCTCTGGAGCACCAGCAATGGTGCGCTCTCCAAATTGATTTAATAACCAAAAGCCCGGCATGATACCTATCACGGTTAATGGAATAGCCGACATGATGATCAGTGACAAACTGGCAGAATTTGTTTGAATTCGTAAGATGATGAAAATTGCAGTTAGCGCAAACGCAAAGGCAATGCCCATATCTCTAAATACATCAATGGTAATTCGCCATTCACCTTCTCCACTAAAGGTTACGTCAGTGCCAGCAGGTAATTGCCAAGCTTGGCTACCACCATTATTGAAAAAGTGCCTACTTTGCCAATCAGTTTGGCTAAATTCGTCAGCGCTGATACCTAAGTCGGCATTTACGTCAGCAATAATCTCAGCGGGTGTACGACCGTTTAGCTCAGCCATTACATACACAACATTACGCTGATCTTTACGCATAATTGGTTTAGCAACATCTTGATACTGAAACTCGCCTAATTCAGATAATGCCACCAGCGGACGCGGTGCACTTTGCAGCCCAAATTCGTCACTGGTTTTTGCGAGTTCTCTGTCACCGCGAACCTGCAATGCGAGCAATTGAGCAAATTGATTTCGGTCTTGATACGGCAGTTGCAGTTTAATATCAACAGGGTCTGTTTCACCGCTAACATATAACACCCCAATATTTTGCCCATGCGAGGCAATGGCTAAAGTCTGGGCAATATCTTGCGTAGAGACCGCCGACAATGATGCTTTACTTTTATCAGTAACAAAACGCTGTAATGGTGCATTGGCAGCAATGCTGGTATCAACCTCTACCACATGTGGTTCTTGCTTTAACCTTGCCGCAACTGCAAGAGCTGCTTGATAGTGAGTGTCTGTATCAACAAATGGCTCACTGTAAACTTCAGCCACTAAGGTACTTAAAACAGGCGGGCCTGGTGGTACTTCAACCACTTTAATAACAATGCCATCGGTTGCCAGTGGTGCTAATGCTGCACGCAAGCGCATGACCACAGCATGAGATTGATGATCACGCTCAGTTTTATCAAGCAGTAATACTCTTAGCTCAGCAAGATTGGCGGCTTCGCGTCGATAATAACCACGTACCATACCATTAAAGTCCATACTCGATGGCTGGCCAACGTAGGCTGCCACCTCGCTTACCTCATTTAATTTCCAAGTGACAGTTTGTACTTTTCGCGTGAAAGCTGCGGTTTGCTCAAGGCTCGTGCCCTCTGGCATATCGATTAAAACTTGCAACTCGTTTTTATTATCGAACGGTAGCAACTTTAAAGGCACAACACGCATGACGGGTAGCATGGCACTGGCGACAAACAGGCCTAATGTGGTCCATAGAACGAGTTTTGCACGGCCTTTAGACTCAAGTAATGGCGATAAGATGCGCTCATACAAACTATGCGGATTGGCTTCTAGTTGCATACTGTCATCAACGGGCGCTTTCAGCAGTTTCATGGCCAACCAAGGCGTTACAAAAAATGCCACAATGGTAGAAACCATCACACTGACTGGCACATTAAATGCCATAGGTGCCATATAAGGGCCCATCATGCCAGTAATAAACGCAAGCGGGATAAATGCCACCATAATAGTCAATGTTGACATAAACAACGCCACGCGTATTTCGCTCATAGCATCAACTATGCGTTGTTTTTTATCACCTTTTTGCGTTAAAAAACGACTTATGTTATCTATGCCTGTGATGGGATCATCAACCAATAAACCTAGAGAAAGTATTAATGCAAACAGCGTGACTCGGTTAATCGTATAACCAAAGGCAAAATCAAGTGTCAGGGTTATGCCGTAACAAATAGGCACAGCTAAACCAACCACAATTGCTGGTCGCCAGCCTAAAAATACGCCAACAAAAATAACCACGGTAAACACCGCAAATACTAAACTCGAGGTAAGATTATTTACTTTTTCGTTCGCTGTTTGGCCATAGTCTCGCAGTACGGTGTAGCCCACTTCATCTGGCAGCAAATTAGCCGATAAGCTGTCCATCATGCTGTGTACTTCATTGGCTACAGCTACCGCATTAGTGCCAGCTTGCTTAGCGACACTAATGGTAACTAAAGGAAGTTGTTGCTGGTTATCTGATTGAGCCAACCATTGATAGCTTTGTGCTTCGCTTGGACCATCACTCACCTCGGCCACATCACTTAGGTAAACACTCTTACCGTTAACCACGTTGACAACAAGGCGTTCTATCGCAGATTGAGAACGTAAAACATCACCCACTTGTAAGGCAATTTGCTGCTTACCTTCAACAACACTGCCCACATTAACTAATTGGTTAGATACGCTAAGCGCATAATACACATCGGTTAGGGTTGTTTGATGTGCAGCAAGCGCGCTTGCATCAAGGTTAATCGTTAATTGACGAGTTCTACCAGCAATCACTTTCACTTCGCTGGTGTTTTCGATGCGCTGTAAACTGTTAGCGATTTCGTTGGCAAAGCGGGTTAGTTGGTAATCATCGTAAAGTTTTGGATCTTTACTAAATAAGCCCAGCATCACAATGGGTACATCGTTCACTTCAACCGGGCGTATTTGCCATGAACTGATCACTGACGCCATCGTGTGTTGATAGCTATAGAGTTTAGCGTAAGTGTCGAGAATGGCTTGCTCACGGTCGTGACCAACTTCAAAGCGAAGAGTAACAACAGCAGCATTACTTTGTGTAGTCGAGTAAATATGCTCAACGCCCGTTAACTGCGCCAATAACTTCTCCAATGGTTCAGTTACCAGCCTGGCTACTTCTGGCGCTTCAACGTTTGGCGCTGCCACATATATATCAAGCATAGGAACCACAATTTGCGGCTCTTCTTCACGAGGGGTTTGCTTTAATGCCATTAAGCCAAGCAGCACCGACATAATAAAAATAATGACGGGGAGGCGACCGCTCAAGCTGTTTTTTACTGCATTATCGATAGCATTCATTGCTTAATTACCTTTGCAAAATAAGCCATGTAGGGTCGCTAAGATCGATACCACGTTTTTATCAACCACGCGATAATAGATAGTTTGGCTTTCACGTCGAGTCGAGACTATCTGCGCTTTTCTCAGCGCCGCTAAGTGTTGCGATAATGCTGACTGTGCCAACGGCACAGCTTCGTTTAATTCGCTCACGCTCATTTCACCATCTTGCAGCGAACATAAGATCATCAAGCGATTTTTATTCGCCAATATCTTTAGCATTTGCTCTGCTTGTTCCACATTGTCGGCCATAGCCGCAAAATCGATGTTCATAATCACACTACTCTATATTCTTAAATACCGCTAAAGTATAGATTGATATATTAGAAAAGTCTAATATTAGAATTTACTAATGTAGGTTTTTCTAATATATTAAATGCATCACTCTGTTATTGAGGTCTTATTATGAAACTAAATGACGCGCTTCGCCTAATTGCTGGTGTAATGATCTGTATTTCATTGTTGCTACAACAGTTTCACAGTCCGTTGTGGATTTGGTTTACGGTATTTATTGCTCTAAACTTAATTCAATCGGCATTCACTAAGTGGTGCCCAATGATCACTATTTTACGCAAACTTGGCATGGAGGATTAGTATGCTGACACCAATTCCTGACTTAATGAAAATTATTGCTCCAAACCAGCGCCGCATTAACGCTGACCAAGCAAAGCAAGAATTAAGCGAAAATCACGGTTTATTAATAGACGTACGTGAGCCGGCTGAACACGCCACAAAAGCAGCGACAGGTGCTATTAATATCCCGCGCGGTGTACTTGAAATGAAATTAATGGAAATTGAAAAAGATCCTGCAAGGCCAATTTACTTACACTGTGCAAGTAGTGCCCGTGCCACACTTAGTGCCGAAGCACTTACTCGTGTTGGCTACGAAAATGTCACTGTAATCACCTGTAATGCAGAACAAATTTGCCAAGTGTTTTAGCTTCATAGAATAGTAACACTGGTCGGATAAGCTCGTACTTTTCTATTTGTAGGTACAGAGCAATGACTTTTACACGCAGACGCTTTTTAAAAGCATCGGCGGCTGGTTTTGGAGCCGCCGTTTTATCTTTCGGTTTAACTGGCTGTAGTCTTAATGACGATGATGAGGAAACCACAAAGCAGACCCCTGTCAGCTTTGATCACGGTGTTGCTAGTGGCGACCCGCTAGCTGATAGCCTCATCATTTGGACTCGCATAACCCCACTTGAAAACGTCAAAAGTGTTAACGTAGTTTGGCAAGCCTCAACGGATGCTAACTTCACAACTATAAGCCATGATGGCGAAACTCAAGTAAGTGATGCAACCGACTATACCTTGAAAGTTGATCTGCAAGGTCTCGATGCAAACACCACTTATTACTACCGCTTCATAAGTAATGGTAAAACCTCACCCACAGGAGCAGGTAAAACGCTGCCAGTTGACAATATAGAACAAGTAAAATTTGCCGTTATCTCTTGCGCTAACTACCCTGCAGGCTACTTCCATGTGTATGGTGAAATTGCAAAACAAACCGATTTAGATGCAGTACTGCACTTAGGTGACTACATCTATGAATATGGTAATACAGGTTATGCCACTGAAGATGCCACCGAGCTAGGCCGTTTATTACCTGATGACAATAGCGATGAAATCATTTCTTTAGCTGATTACCGCAAACGTTACGGCCATTATCGTAAAGACGAGAACCTACAAGCTGCCCATAGTCATTGTGCATTTATTACTGTTTGGGACGACCACGAAATAGCAAATGATACATGGCACAGTGGCGCAGAAAATCACAACGACGGCGAAGGTGAATTTAGCGAGCGAAAAATGCATGCGCTACAAGCTTATTTCGAATGGATGCCAATACGCAATGTCGCCGATAAAGAACGTATTTATCGACGCTTTGAGTTTGGCAATTTAGTGTCATTACACATGCTCGATACCCGTGTTTTAGCTCGCGATGAACAAATTAACTATGCTGATTTCGATTTGGCCACTAGCCAAGGGCAAACTGACTTTGTTGCAGCAATCAGCTCACCTACTCGTGCTTTATTAGGTAACGAGCAACTCACTTGGCTTACCGATGGTTTAATGACAGCAACAACACAATGGCAAGTACTTGGACAACAAGTGCTGATGACTAAAATGCATTTGCCATTTGAGATTCTGCAATTACTAATGAATATTCAAGTAATTCAAGCTAGCGGTGCTGATCCTTCTGCATTACTCGCTCAAGCAAACACGTTATTTAGTGAGCTTGCGCAAATTAAAGGACGCATTTTAGCTGGAGATCAAAGTGTTACAGCACAAGAGCGAGCACGCGTAGAAACGACAGCGCCTTATAATCTTGACGCATGGGATGGCTATGCTTATGAACGTGAGGTAATACTTGGGACTGCAATTGCAGCGCAAAAGAACCTTGTCGTTTTAGCGGGTGATACACATAACAGCTGGGCAGGACAATTAGTCACTGATGCCAGCAATCCTGTTTCTGCTCAAGCCGCTGCCGGTGTTGAATTTGCGACATCTTCGGTATCTTCACCAGGACTTGAGAACTACTTAGCGTTAAATACACAATCGAGCGAAGCTGTCGCACAAATTGAGCAAGTCATTGCATTGCTGGTTAACGACTTAGCTTATAACAACTTAGTTGAACGCGGCTACTTAACTGTCACTTTTACTCAGCAACAAGCAGTTGCCCAGTGGCATTATGTAAGTAGTGTCAAAACAGCCGATTACACTATGCTTAACGAGCGTCAAAAAGCGCTCAGCGTACAAGCTGGTAGCCCTACTTTACAAATGGCCTAACGCTTTTCATCTAATAGCGTAACTAACATTTGCTCAATGTTTTTTACGCTATAAGTAAGTGAACGTAGCAGTTTCTAACTGACTGTCTTCAGGTTGATGCTCTGGTTTAGCGCTGCTAGTTTGAGTCATCTCATCTTTTTGTTTCAAGATTGCTTCGCGAAACTTCTCAGCATCAATCACTCCGAGTAATGATACCAATGCACCTTGCCCCGACTGACCTGCCGTTTCAAAGCTCAGTCGATAGAGACCAAATTGACGCATTAAGGGACCTTGACTTAGTGCTACATCGGTTATTTTTTCAAGTGGGATCGACTTTTCTTCTTTAAAAAAGACACCACGCTTCACCACTAATTTACGAGTTAACAAATTAGCTGACATCGCCGCTAAAATACGCCCTGCCACCAGCCAGATTATTAACGCAACAATGGGAATGAAAGGGATACCTACCATACTAATCATACAGGTAAAAATACCCAGTAATAACCAATACCGTTTTACTTTGGGATCAAAACTGGCACTCAATAAACTGGTTTCTGTCATCATAGACTCCTTGATAAGAGTTATGACAATATACAAACTTTTCATTAAATACAAAAAAAGCCGAGCTAAGCCCGGCTTAAAGGTACTGCAGGGAAAGCTATTCCACTGCTTCAACCGTCACTGTTAGTTTACTCAGATCGGGTCCTTGCACGGTAAAACGGTAATCTCCCGCTGTCGGGATATTCAAGGCGATATTAGCACCAACGGCTTCTAGTAAGGCCGCTTCACCAATCACAGCGACAGGTGCATCACCACTGCCGCCATAATCTACTGTACTCCAATCTTCAGAAGCAACTTTGAACTCATAGTCACCAGCTTCTAATGTCATGGTTGTACTGTACATCGCATCACCTGCATAAATTAGAGGGTTATCCGTTCCCCAGCCATTGACGCTGCCGCGTAAGTATACTTGAGTTTCCCCAAACATTTCTGCGTTGAACACGGCCATAAGAGGCTCTTCGAGATTACTGGCGTCAAATACAAACTGATATTGACCATCGGTTGTAATATCAATTGTCATGTTTGCACCTTTTACTGCAAGCTGTTTTTCTGTGCCTAAAGTCACAGCCGCACTACTCTCACCTGAGCCATAATCCACCGTGCTCCAATCCTCAGAGGCCACTTTGAATTCATAGCTACCTGCAGATAATTGTTTAGTGAAGGTGTAAATACCTTTACCTTGATACATCAACTCGTCACTGGTACCCCAATCGTTTAAGCTACCGCGTACATAAATCGGTGTGCTAACAAATGGCTCTTCGTTATATACCTTAAGTATTGGGTTATCGGTGTCTGTGGCATCGAATGAGAATACATAAATAGCATCCATTGCCGCCGTAAAGGTCATATTGGCACCACTGCGTGTCAATGGCTCATCTTCGCCTTCGATCACTTCAACATCATCTGCAGAAAGCGCACCAAAATCAACGGTAGACCAATCTTCAGAAGCGACTTTAAACTCATAGCTACCCGCTGTTAGAGGAATCGCAATTTTGTACTCGCCATTACCCACATATTCAAAGCTATTTGCCGTGCCCCAGTCGTTTAATGAGCCACGAACATAAACCGTTGTGCTACCAAATGGCACGATATCTGGCGCACCTACAGTAGCATCCGCACTTAGGCCTTCGCCTTGTGCATCACCTTGTGGTTTCACAAACACTGCAACAGTATATGGCGGAACATTAAAGGTACCTTCACCCTCACCAGCTATAAAGCTTGCCGCTGACATACTTGAGTCAACACTGGCTTTTAAAACAGGGTGAAGCTCAAAACCCGCAGCCGTTGATACCGTATGCGATAAGCTTTGCTCAGTACCGTTCATAACCACTACAATGGCATCGTATTGGCTATCTAGGTCAGTCAACCCAACGCCATCATCGATACTCATCACTACTAAACCTTGCTGTTGACGCTTACCAATATTGTGAAAGCCAACACGGTCTAAAATGTCTTGCTCTGTGGTTAAACTAAAGAGTGGGCTGGCACTACGAATTGCCAAGAATTCAGTAGATACATTACTTGCGTACTCAATGTCACTTGCCATCGCTTGTGCGTTAGGATTTGCTGAAATAGGCGCAATTTCGCCCCACTTCGCTTGGTTATCTTGCGCAGGCGGTAGGCCTACATTCCAGTTATTGGTATCCATACTAAAATCAACAAAGTTGAACCAATCACCAGAATCATAGCTGTTACGATCCATTGATTTAGAGCGCAACATATCCGCACCCATTTGCATAAATGGAATACCTTGGCTCATCAGTGGCATAGCTAGAGCCATATTGTGAACACGTACACGCTCTTCAATACTTAAGTTAGTGCCGTGCTTGTATTGCAGCTGATCCCATAGTGTTTCGTTATCATGCTTAGAGACATAGTTAATGCTGTCAGCCGGGTCAAGGGCGTAAGCCGCTGGCTGACCACTCCAGCTAAAGCTGCTGCCTTTTGCTGAATTACCTTTAAAGTCTTTAAGAATGTAGTTTTGTAAGTTACCTGCCAGTGATAAACGCAACGTATCTTGCTCAGATAAGTTGCCATCTGTGGCATTATTGCTAAAGAACGCACCACCGCGAATTGCTTCACGGATACGGTCATTAAAGGTACCTACCTCAGTGCCAGCCATATCCATTTGTTTCGCTTGCACAAACAAACGGTTATCTGCCACTTCACCAAAGTTCCACCCTTCACCGTAGAAATAGGTATCAGGGTCAACTGCTTGCACTGCACTAAGTGCAGTCATAATTGATGCTTTTGGCATATGCCCCATCACGTCAAAGCGGAAGCTATCGTAACCAAAATCACGAGCTAGAATCACCATAGAGTCAGCAACAAACTTATCCATCATGACATGTTCTGTTGCAGTATTTTCACAACACGTTGAGCGCTCAATATCACCCGATGTTTCGTTATATCTATGGTAATAACCTGGTACCAGTTTATCGAAGACTGATTTGTCCCAAACACCAGATGATGTAGTGTGGTTGTAAACAACATCAAGCACAACACGCAAACCAATTTCTTGTAAAGACTGGATCATCGCACGCGTCTCTTTAACTCGCGCTATACCTTCTGGCGATGAAGCGTAAGAACCTTCTGGAGCAATAAAGTGGTGCGGATCATAACCCCAGTTAAAGCTATCAACACCACGCATTGCATTGGCAAGCGCTTGTGCATCATCAGAGCCTGGTAGGTATGACGCCATAAGGTCAACAATTAATGCGTTTTTGTCTTCGGTTTTACATGCATCTGCATTGTCGTCAATGCGGCTACATAAATCACCTAAGGTTGCGGTAATATCAACACGCTGACTGGCATCTTCATCAATGGTGCCAATATCTGTCAGTGGCAGTAAATGAAAATGTGTTAAGCCATTATCAGCTAGCTTTTTAAGATGTTGCATTGGTGCACTATCAAGCTCAGTAAACGCAAGATACTTACCACGGTTTGCTTCACTGACCGTTTCATCACGAACACTAAAATCACGCACATGGCCTTCGTAAATGACCGCTTGCTCAGGGTAATCAACCGTTGGCACCATACGCTCATCCCAACCGGTCGGTTTAGTATCCTCATCATCAAGGTTAACCAGTTGGCTGTATAAACCATTGGTTGAAACGTTCAATGAATAGGGATCTGTGCTCCATAAGCTTTCAATTTTCTTAGTCGTAGGATGATAAACATCAAACATAAAGCGGTAGTAATGACGATCGTGACTGATATCGAGATTGCTTGACCAAATACCCGTTGCGCTATCAAAGGTCATAGCAAGTTGTTCAAGCTCTGTTTTATCAGCATCATAAAGCGCTAATTTCATATTGCTTGCAGTCGGCGCCCATACCGACACATCAATGCCATTATTGGTGTAATGCACACCTAGTTGTGCTTCATTAGCATCACTTTCGCCACTGGTATATAAATCATCGAGGGCTTTAGCTGTTTGCACATAGGTCGCTTCAATTAGCTTGCCATCAGCATCATAGCCTGCCACAACCAACTGTTGTTTAATAAGCTCTTTTGCTGCAGTTGCATCCCAGCTACCTTGGTATGCATTCCATCCAGCAAGGTGTGGCACTTTAGCGATTTGTTCATCGCTCAAAGATGTCGATGTAAGCTCAACCACTTGACCATTTAACTCACCAGTATCTTCATCGACAGCTAAATCTGCACTGTTTGATGAGTGTAATTTAATGATGCTTGTCAGCTCATTACTTGGCTGGTAAATCACAGTAGATAAATCAATCCAATGCGCTGATGCACCAGAAATACTCACCGGGCGCTCACCTAAGCTAACAATTGGGTATTCAAATACTGATGGTTCACCATGAATAGTAAAGTTCATTCGTTGGAACTTTTCATCGTCCTGCATCAATGGCATTTTTAAATCAACATCACCAAACGCTTTGCCAGATCCTTCGGTACCAATATGCACGATGAAGTTAGCACACTCGTTATAACCTTCTTTTAGTTTTACAATCCAGTACGCACCATAGTTAGGATCAATACCATCGTATTCATGCCCATTGGCCCAATCAGTGGCATCAAACGGCGCTGCGTACGCATCACAGTCATCATTATTCCATGAGTGAAGACGGTAACCTTCATAGGCATCATCACTGGTGCGGTTATAGAATAAAATGGCTTCATCATCTGCGGGGAAAACCACAGGGTCAGGAAGAGTTGGATCAGCACCAACTACACAGCTTTCATTATTCTCATCAGGTACCGTTGGTGCCGGACAACTAATCGGCGGTGGGTCAACACACTCAGTACCCGCTTCATTGGGGACTTGCGGGACACTACAGGTCAATAAAACTTGCCCTGAATCTATATCGTTACTTGCGCCACCACCACATGCAGCTAGCAATACCATGCTGCATGAAATCAGTAAGCGGCTAAAATTAGCTATTATTTTCATGTTTTTATCTCCAGCTTACTGCTCAATGGTTATAGGTAAAACCTAGATAAAACTGGCGACCAAAGAATTGCGTGGTCCCTGTTTTACTGGTTGTTCCAAAGTAGCTTTGTGTTGGTTCATCAGTCAGGTTATTCACTTGTAATAACATGCCGAATGAATCTGTGAACTGATACGATGTTTGGAAATCGACAACCGTTTCCGCATCAAAATTCACCACTTGCTCATTGACAGCAACTTGCTCTGAAACAAAGTCATCGCGATAACGCACATTCAAACGTGTTTCAAAGTTTTCATAGCTGTAAAAAAGTGTGCCGTTAAAGACATTGTTTGAAAGGCCAGGCAAATCTTGCGACACAGAATCGCCACCTAAATCAGTAATAGATTGCACTTCGCTCTCGGTATATGAGTAACTAGCGTTAATGCCTAGACCTTCAAACGGTGATGGTAAGAAAGAGAAAACTTGCGTATAGGCAAGCTCAATCCCACGAATATAACCACCTTTGGCATTATTAACCGCAGTAGTGTACACACCATTAGTAGTTTCGATTTGCTCACCGCTGACAGGGTCCACAATGTATTCTGGTACGTTAAAACCATTACCTTTGAAGTCAAAGTTCTCTATGGCTACCGTATCTATGAATGAGTCAATATTCTTATAAAACGCAGCAACAACCAGAGCACCATCTGTGTCTTCAAAGTATTGCTCGTATGAAATATCGTACTGGTCCGCATAGAAAGGTTTTAAGAATGGATTATTGGTACTTGAACCGTTAATTTCGCCGTCATTGTTAACCGATGCACTAGCATCACCTGCTAAACGGTTAATTGGAGCACGCGCCATCACTTTTGCCGCAGCAAAACGAATTTGTGTCGCGTCACTTACTTTAAAATTCAGGTTTAACGACGGTAAGTAATCAGTGTATTTAATACCTAACACGCTAGGCGCATAAAGGTCATTAACAATGCCATTGTCATCGACAATATATTGCGCACCAAGCTGCGGATCGCCACCGACATTTTCAAGTACTGTCGCTGACTGATCGGTATCAACTCTGCGAATACCAAGGTTACCTGTGACTGGTAGAGTACCAATTTCGGTATCAATATTAAGCATAAGATACGCTGATACCACTTCTTCGTAAACTGATCCGCTTTGTAGCATGGTCCATGAATAGTTAGTAGTATAGCCTTGTGCATTTGGCTCACCATCACCATCTAAATCAACAACACCATCAGCATTACCCCAAGTTTGTACTGGCTGTGGGATACCATCAGGGAACCACGCGTTGAGCGCTTTATCTAAATCTATCGCTAAGTATGATGGGAAATAACTAAACTCACCTTGCCAATCAACCACTGTAGTCATATCGTCAGTTAGACGAAGTGGCGGCTGTGTCGAAGAGAATGCGCCATCGTTACCGTATTCAAATACAGAGCGATTATTACTGTACTCACGGTCTGAATAACGAGCGCCAAATTCAATTGAGCTAAACCAATTGTTCTCTAACTCATATTTAAAATCGAGTCGAAATGCTTTTACTTCATCTTCATTTTCATACGGATAAATACCGTATTTACTAACCATAACTCGGTCGATATCGCTAAATGCGTCGGCTTGATTAAAGCCAATATCAGGTAAGTTTAAGCCGTTCAATTGATAGTTAAGTGATACATTGGTATCAAACACAGGGTTTTCAACGGTAGCATCTTCTGCAACCAATGCCCAAAGTAAACCATTTCGGAAGTTACTCTTAGCACGTGATAGCGACACGTCAGCGTTCATGTTTAAACGCTCGGTAATTTGCCAATCTGCATTAATACCGTAGCTATCTACTTCATCGAAGTCTTGGTTATCATCATTAACGATTTCAACGCGAGTAAAGCTATTTGATGTGCGGTTAATCGCACCACCAATAACCGCATTACCATCAAGTACTGGGTTAGCATATACAGCAGATGGGCCACCGAACTTAACCCGGAAACCACGGGCAAATGACTCGCTATCAAAACGAGATAAAAACGCATCACCTTTTAATTTAAAGCTATCGGTTGGCGCCCATTCAATCGAGGTTAAATAGCCATTACGGGTTTCTTCACCGCCTAAATGCTGAAGCTCAAAACCCTCGCTGATGTATTCATTAGCAGGGTTATCTGCAGGGCCATCGGTATCATTTGCTAACCCATCAACATCTTTATTGCCGTTATATGCAAAGCCGATAAATTGAGTCGCCACACTTGGCTGGAATAAGCGTGCGTAACCCAATGCGACACCTAATGTATCGTCAAGAAACTTACCTTGGTAAGAGAAGCTAATACGATCGCCGTATTCGGTAGCATCGAATACCTCTGAAGCACGGTCGTTATACATACCCCGCACATTAGCGGTAAATTTGTGTTGCTGGTCATTATCCAATGGGCTGGCTGTTTGTAACTCTACTGTACCCGCTACGCCCCCTTCTATAAGTGATGCTTTGGGTGACTTATACACCGCCGCCGAACTGATTAACTCAGACGGATATTGGTCAAACTCAATACTACGGCTACCACTGGTAGATACTTGCTCACGACCATTTAATGTCGAAAAAACAAATCCACCGGATAAACCGCGGATGTTTATTTCGGCAGCTTGGCCACCGGTACGTACCGCTGAGATCCCCGGTAGCCGTGTTAATGCATCAGCCATCGATACATCAGGTAATGCTCCTAAGTCATCAGCTGATAGTTGCTCAGAGACTGTGTCGCTAAAACGTTTTTGATTTAATGATTGAATTAAGCTGCGACTGAAGCCGCGCACTTCAATTACTTCAAGCTCAGGATCTACTTCCTTTGCCGATGTGCGTTCTTCTTCCGTCGCCGCCATTGCACTATTTGCTGCCACCAAGGCCAGCATAAGCGCACTTAGCTTGAATTTCCCCATTGGATTCCCACCCTGTTGTCGTTGGAGGTGTTGTATTTGTGGTTATTGTTGTTGTCAAAAAACAACCAATAAAGTGTAACCAAAAGGTGAATATTGTGTGATGAATACGTATGCAATAGGAGCTTACTGGGGAGAGCTGCGATCACCTCCCTTTTTATTAGTGGTGTAATCGCAACAAAGAGAGATTTATAGGGTAATAACGACGCGAACTGCTAAGGTAATAAAAATTACCCCTAGCAATTTTTCAAACCATGGATTCGCCTTAGTAAAACCAAAACGCTTTTTTGATATTTCGGTTAACAGTGCAACAAGTAGATACCAGCCTGTATCGAGTACAAACACGGTTAAACACATGATCAACCCGACTTGCAAAGTCAGATTCTCTGGGTCAATAAACTGCGAAAATAGGGCTAGAAAGAATACCGCAAGCTTTGGATTTAAAAAAGCAATGGCAAAACCATCTTGCAAAGCGATGCGAGGACTTGGCTTAGTCTGCTCAACATTCAGTGTTTGCGGGCTAGGTTTAGCTAACAGAATACGAATCCCCAAATAGGCGAGATATGCTGCACCGCCATAGACCAGCACTTGATAAAGCGTTGGTAACTGAGTCATCAGCGCGCCTAAGCCAAGTAACGAGGCACACGCATAAAAACCAACCCCAATACCATGGCTTAACGCCGCTAACATGCCGTTCTTCACACCTCCATGTAGACTGTGCTTTAAAACCACAGCTAAACTTGGCCCCGGAGACATAGCACCCATCACGCAAATTAAAACTAAACTCAACCACTCAGTTAGTGTCATTATTCTTTATTCTCTATTAACAATAAAACTGATGTAATGTTAGTCCATCAGTTGGTATTCAAAGTCATAATAATGAATACCCGATTCAATTCGAATTGCCATTTTACCTGAAATACCTTCAAGCTCTCCAGCACCGGAGTCAGGCACCACTTCTAAAGTTAATCGGTCAGTCCCTTTATCCATAGTGCCAAAATGTTGCAGTACAAAACTACCTTGCTTACCTTCTAAGCTACCAACAACTTGCTCAATTGCTACATAGCCTGCACTGCCTTGAGTTGCAGTCATGGCACTGAGCATTTCGCCTTGGCTTGTTGCCTCTAATGGGCCTGAGAACTGTTTATCAATCGACATGCGTCCTAAATTAACGCCATCTTGGCCTGTGGCATATCCGCCAATTGGGTTTAATTTTACGCTGAATTGACCACTGATCGTTGTAGATTCCATACTAATCCCTTAATAACTGTTGATTTTTAGAGCGTTGATAACCATATCTATACCCTATTCACCAATAAGAATCTAGCATGCCTAACAATAAAGAAAAGGCGGCATTTAGCAGCCTGTTACCAATTTTAGCTTTTATAAAACCCTATAAATGGGTGGTGTTTGCAGCGCTTGGCGCCTTGTTGCTCACCGCTGGTGTGAACTTATCACTTGGGCAAGGCGTTAAATTTGTTATTGATCATGGCTTTATTGCTGGCTCACAAGCTCAGCTTCAACAAGCAGTAATGGCACTGATTGGTTTGATTAGCTTATTAGCGGTAGGTACTTTCTGTCGCTTTTATTTAATGTCGTGGATTGGCGAGCGAGTCAGTAACGATATGCGTAAAGCTGTGTTTGATCGTATTGTTACGTTGCACCCCAGCTACTTTGAAGAAAACCGCAGCGGCGAGCTAATGTCGCGTCTCACCACCGATACCACCTTGTTGCAATCTATCATCGGCTCATCTTTTTCAATGGCACTACGCAGTAGCTTAATGCTCATTGGTGGTCTAGCTATGCTACTTATCACCAACTTAAAGCTAACCCTTGTGGTTGTTGCCTGCGTGCCTGTGGTATTACTACCGATGATGATTTTTGGTCGCAAAGTACGAAAGCTCGCAAGTTCCAGCCAAGATGCTATTGCCGATATCAGCACCTATGCAGGTGAGATCATTCAAAATATCAAAGTCGTGCAAAGTTATAGCCATGAAGAGCGTGAAAAAGCGGCATTTAGCGAAGAGACAAACAAAGCGTTTCAAGTAGCTAAGAGCCGCATCAAACAGCGCTCGTTTTTAATTGCTGCGGTTATATTCCTAACCTTTAGTGCCATTAGTGTGATGCTTTGGGTTGGCGGCAGTGACGTATTAGCTGGCACCATGACAGGTGGTGAACTAGGCGCTTTCGTGTTTTACGCAATTATGGTGGCCATGTCTGTAGCAACAGTTGCAGAAGTATATGGGGAACTACAAAGAGCCGCAGGGGCAGCAGCACGATTGTTAGAGCTACTAGCCGTTGAAAGCATGATCCAAAATCCGGATACGAATAACGATGCACAATTTGAAGCAAACAAGCTCACCCACCCTGCTATCCAATTTAATGATGTGTCTTTCCATTACCCTTCAAGGCCTGATAAAGCCGCTTTAAATACACTGAATTTACAGGTAAAGCGGGGGCAAACTGTCGCTATAGTTGGCCCGTCAGGCGCTGGTAAAACCACACTGTTTGAGTTACTGCAACGTTTTTACGACCCAAGTTCAGGAAGTATTTCGCTGGCAGGCATTGACATAAAAGCGCTTTCCCTTGATTGCTTACGCCAGCAAATGGGTATGGTGGCACAAAACCCTATTTTATTTAGCTCGGACGTAATGCATAACATACGCTATGGCAACCCAAGCGCCACCGACGAACAAGTATATGCTGCGGCTAAATATGCCCATGCCGATGAGTTTATTAATCAACTACCTGATGGCTATCACAGCTTTTTAGGGGAGCAAGGTGTCAGGCTTTCTGGTGGGCAAAAACAACGCATAGTCCTCGCGCGAGCAATATTAAAAGACCCAGCTATCTTATTGCTTGATGAAGCAACCAGTGCACTCGATGCACAAAGTGAGTTTCATGTTCAAGCTGCGTTAAAGCATCTAATGAAAGACAGAACAACACTCATTATTGCCCATCGTTTAGCAACGGTTAAACATGCCGATGTAATTGTTGTAATGGATAAAGGGGAAATAATTGCAACTGGTACACATCAGCAATTGTTTGAGACTAACCCATTGTATAAACAATTGTGCGAATTACAGTTTAATCGAGATTAAAAAAGAGGAATGTCAGGTTTGAAAGGGCATATCAAACCTGACCACAACTTTAGATGTAATACCAATTAGCTTAATTAAGTAGTCTATTTTGAGGCAATAAAACCTCGTTGATAACAAGGCAAAAATTTCGTTATTTAGTTGTTCTAAATCAGAAATTTTTAACGCAGTTAGCGACAGGTTTAATCCCTCAAAATGATTAAGTATTATTGCGGATTGGTATAAAATCTAACCTTGTGTATTTGGTACGATCTGAATTTCTACGCGACGGTTTAAAGCACGACCATTTGCTGAGTCATTGCTCGCTACAGGACGCGTTTCACCATAACCTTTTGTGCTAATGCGCGCAGACATGATCTGATGATTAACTAGGTAATCTTTTACGCTTTGTGCACGCTGCTGAGACAACGTCATATTGTAGCTATCTTTACCTGTGCTATCTGTATGACCTTCAACACTTAAATACGTTTTTTCGTACTTATTCATCACGTTAGCAATCGCGTCTAGCGTGCTGTGGAAACCTGATGAAATATATGACTGATCTGTCGCAAAAGTAATGTTTGATGGCATGACCAGACGGATATTATCGCCTTCACGAACCACTTCAACACCAGAGCCCGCTAGCTCATCGCGAAATGCTTCTTCTTGCTTATCCATATAATCGCCAACGGCTGCACCAGCTAATGCACCAATAGCTGCACCAATGAAGATACGTTTATCGTCGTGATCACCTGTTGCTTTACCTAGTACTGCACCTGTTGCGGCGCCAATCGCAGCGCCTTTACCTGTATTAGTTGTCTCACAACCTGTTAAAAGAACGGCTAAAACGCCCACTGTTAAAACTGATTTTGTAAAAGTCATGTGTCTCTCCATGGCAATTATTCAAATTGAATTGTTAACAATTATGAATGAGTTTCTATGAACAAACGATGAAGAGTGGGTTACTTATCAAGTGTTACAGTAGTAATCGGAGGTAAGTTATATCTTTTGACCAATTCTGTTAAGCGGCCATTGAGGACTAACGTATTGAGGCGCTCTTGAATTTTTTCGGCCAAATCTGAGCGTGCGAATTGTTTACTTAACGCAATGTGACCATATATGACATCTTTATGGCGATACGGCATTTTTACGATTTCTTGTGAAGGTCGCTGCAGAAATACAGAGGCATGATCAGCTGTGCTCTCAACAGCAATCACTAGCTCAACACGATTTTTTAATAGCATTTCAAATGCATTATTTTCACTTAAAGCCTCAACTTTTATAAGTGTTTTATCGTTATCGAAACGAGGAAAGTGTGCTGCACCTCGCATTACAGCAATACGTTTACCGGCTAAATCTTGATAGCTATTTATTTCAAGCTCGCTATCAGTTCTTGCATAAAACACAAAAGAAGACGACAACATCATGTATGGAGGGGTGAGAAACTGCATTTTTTGTTCACGCGCTTTGGTGCGAATGAGTCCGCCCATCACATCTAGTTCATTTTGTTCGAGCATTTTCAGACAACGAGAAAACGGGCAAGCAACATACTCAAGTTTGATTGGTAAAGTACGCCGCACCTCACGCATAATATCAACAATCGCGCCGCTCACTTTACCATCTTCAGTGACCATGCCATAAGGAGGCGCATGATCAACAGCCACCACAACCTTCTCAAAAGAAGTTGCAAGTGCAAAGCTGCTGCATAGCGATAACAATAAACAGGTAATATAGCGTTTCATAGTGATACTCATAACTACGTTCACTCGTTCTCTATATTGTAGACGGCCTTGTGTCATAAAAACCACAAAAATGTCATACAATTTTGTCATAATAGAAACATTCACCCTGGAACGGCAAAAGTAATGTTATTCATCATCTTTAAACAATTCTTTTTATTAGGCTGTATGAGCTTTGGTGGTCCTGCAGCTCACCTTGGTTATTTTAAGCGCCACTTTGTTGATAATTTAAAATGGCTTTCAGCAGAACGTTATGCTCAACTAATTAGCCTGAGCCAAGCGTTACCAGGCCCGGGGTCGAGCCAAGTTAGCTTTGCAATGGGGGTTGAAAAAGGTGGGCTACTGGGAGGTCTTTGTGCTTTTGTAGGCTTTACCCTGCCCTCATTTTTAATCATGTTTTTTCTGGCTCTCAGTGCTCACCAATTTGGTGATATTTACTTTGCAGTCATTGCTGGACTTAAACTATTTGCTGTAGTGATCGTTGCCGATGCAACCTACAGCATGGCAATGAGCTTTTGCAAAAGCCACTTACATAAACTCATAGCAGTACTGAGTACTGTTGCGCTGATTGTATTTTCACAGTTATCAAGTCAAATTTTAGTACTTATTGCGGCTGCAGCCATAGGTTGGTTTTATCCTCAGCTTAAACTTCCAGAGAACCAAGAACATAAACCTGTGAAAATTGCTTGGTTACCGCTTGGTTTATTTACCGCCTTGTTACTGATGAGCTTTTTACCTTTAGGCGAGTGGTTCTCTTTGTTTGCCCCATTTTACCAAACAGGCGCTATGGTCTTTGGCGGCGGCCATGTTGTATTACCCATTTTACATGCTGGTGTGCCGAGTCTTGAAACCGAGCAGTTTTTATCTGCTTATGCCAGTGCTCAGGCCATTCCAGGACCAATGTTTACCATAGCAACATACCTAGGCGCACAAGTGTCTCCAAATACGCCACTTATAGGTGCAATTGTCGCGACCATCATGATTTTCTTGCCGGGATTTTTATTGATGTTAGCTTTTATGAAAAGCTGGCTACAACTTGCTGATAAGCCTCGCTTTGCAGGCAGTATTTCAGCATTAAATGCCGCCGTGGTAGGCTTTTTAGCTGCCGCCCTTTATTCACCTATTTGGCAATCGGCCGTGCAAAATCTGTGGCAAGTAGCTTTAGTTATTGCGGCATTTACTTGGCTAAGAATAGCAAAGCCACCAATTTGGTGGCTATTGTTAGGATTTATTGCTATTAGCGTACTGATTAGTCAGTTTTAAGCTTTTTCACGCACAGTGTTAGCAACCTTGATACTTGGTTTTAGCCCTGTTTGGGATTCGCTTGTACTTAACTGCCCAGTAACACTTTGATAAGGTCTAAGTCCAAATATAGGCAACACAGCAAGTAGATGATCCATAATCTCTGCTTGCAAGTGCTCATACGAAATCCAGCGCTTATCTTCACTAAAGCAGTAAAACTCAATGGGTAAACCATGATTCATCGGTTGTAACTCACGCACCATTAGGGTTAAATCACGATTAATTTTTTCGTGCTGTTTTAAGTAACCTTCAGCATAACGACGGAATAAACCAAGGTTTGTCACCGGATCAGGCAAGCTTGAAACACGAATATAATCATTAAGTGGGATAGCAGCATCAATTTGTTCACGAAACGCATCATCGACTAAACGTATACTATTCATATCAATATTTAAAGCACGCTTGATACGACGACCACCTGACTCTTGCATACCTCGCCAGTTTTTAAATGATCCAGCAACCAGCATATAAGTTGGGATAGTTGTAATGGTGTTATCCCAGTTTCGTACTTTTACGGTATTTAAGCCAAGGTCGATAACCTCACCGTCTGCGCCATAGCTATCCACTTGGATCCAATCACCATAGGTCACTAAACGATTAGCTGCAATTTGTATACTGGCTACAAAACCCAAAATAGTATCTTTGAACACCAGTAAGGTGACCGCAGCTATCGCACCAAAACCTGAGAGAATATATGTCGGTGACTTCTCTAGTAAAATGCTCACAATAAGGATGGCACAAACCATAAAAGTGATAAGTTTTACTACCTGTATCAAACCCTGAATCGGAATATCACGGGCAAAGTCAAGTTGGTTATAAATACCACCTGCAATACTCACCACACTACTTAAAATGAAACCACCATAAATGATCAGGGCAACTTGCCCCACGGTTTTAAGGACCAACGAGGCAACATCATGGACAGGATATACGTAATCAAAAGTTGCCAAATAAAGAACGCAACACAATGCTCCAGCAAAGCGACGATTGAGCTTATTGAGCATAGGTGTCAGCGCGCCAATGCGCTCTGGTGAAAGACGAGTAACAACCTTTTGGATGCCCGGCAGTAGCAGGCGGCGGGTAAACGTATAGATTATTAGTAATGAGCCAACGCCGATAGCTGTCGCCGTTAATGCGCTTAACAGCGTCGCGTCTGGCATTGATTCAAACCAAGGCATCACCAATTCTTGCAGGTGAGTTTGCTTCATGGCGCTTCAACCTCTTTATTGATGTTGGCAAGGTACTCAGCTTGCTGGGCTTGATGATAAGTTAGTAGCTGAGCGTCTTTTTGCAACCATAACTCATTAATATGTTGTTGAAAAGCTGTTCTAAAAGCTCTGTCATGCTGATAATCACCAATCATATCTGCGCTAATTGCTTGCACATGCATCTCAACTTTTATGACATTAAGACGACCACGCATCAGATTTCGGCAAATATGCTCGCCTTCCCCCTGGTAAATAATCGAGGTATTTAATAATGCATCAAACTGCTCACCTAATACCTCAAGGGCAAATGCAGTACCACCCGCTTTTGGCTTTAAGAGGTAAGTAAACGGGCTATTCTGTTTACTGTGTTTTTGACAAGTAAAGCGAGTGCCTTCAACAAAGTTAATTATAGTCGTTGGGTGATTACGAAAATCGCGGCAACTGCGTTTGGTACGCTCTACATCAAGTCCTTTCAGCTTGGGATTTTTTGCCAGCTGCGCTTTGCTAACGCGCTTCATAAAAGGCATACCCATAGCCCAAGCGCCGGTGCCAATGAACGGCACATACTTCAGCTCGTCTTTTAAGAAGAATTTTGGCGCAGGTAACACATCAATCGCACTTAACACAACAATGTCGAGCCAACTCATATGATTAGAAATAAGTAAGTACCAACCATCTTTACTGATATTGCCTTTAATATCGATATCAATCGTTGGGCAACCTAACCACAAAGCGAAACGGTTACCTTTGCACCAACCACGATAAGCTACATGGAGAATATCGCTAACCACTTTAAACGGTAGTAATAATTTAAGCACACCGAACAGCAGCACTAGCGTGCCCCAAATAATCACATTAGCAAACAAAACAATGCTGACTAGGATGCCTGTTAACCAATTTGGTAAAAATTTCTTTAACATATATGTGCTCTCGACTGCGTTAGCAATACTACTGCGTTTTTGCTTCTAACTCGGCTAGCTGCTGATTTTTTTCATTCCAAATGCGATTTAACTCAGCTTGAAAGTTAACTCTAAAGTCAGCATCACCGGTGTAATCACCGATTAAATTAGGGCTCACTTCCATCACTTCTACTCGCAAATCAACTTGCGTAACACGACCACTGGCAAAATCAACAAAGCTCGGAATACCATCAGGATAATGAATGGTTACATTGACCACTTTTGAAATTTGTTCACCCATAGCTTGCATAACAAACGCAACCCCGCCCGCTTTTGGCTTTAACAAGTGTTCAAAAGGGCTGTTTTGGCGTGAATGTTTTTCGGCAGTAAAACGTGTGCCTTCAACAAAGTTAACGATACTTACCGGCATTTCTTTGAACTTTTCGCAAGCTTTGCGCGTTGTTTCTAAGTCCTTGCCACGTAATTTAGGGTTTTTCTTTAATTGTGATTTGCTAGTGCGAGTCATAAAGGGAAAATCTAATGCCCACCACGCAAGACCTAAGAAAGGCACGTAAATTAGTTCTTTTTTTAAGAAAAAGTTTAAAAAAGGAATGCGGCGATTAAACACGCGTTGCATTACGACAATATCTACCCAGCTTTGATGATTAGCGATCACCAAGTACCAATCTTTTGCTTTGAGCTGCTCAAGTCCGGTTACGTTTAGCTTATAAGAAGCAAATAAGTTTTGGTTAATACTGTTACAACTCACCCACATAGTGGCGCATTGCTTAGCAACCCAACTCATTAATTTTTGCAGAGGTTTAATTGGGATCAGTTTAATCACGCCACAAATAAAGATGGGCACGAACCAAAAAAGTGTATTGAGGGTGTAGAATAAAAAACTGAACACACAACGGATCATGGACATTACTACTTATTCCTTTAATGCTTAATCTTCAAAATACGTGTAGCCAGAAAGGCCAGCATTTAGTTCTGACAAATATTGTGCCTTAGATTGCTCATCAATTGCCAGTGAGTTAACCCGTTTTGCAAAGTTTTCAGCAAGAATGTCACTATCATAATCAACAAACTTTAATACGTCCTTAACGCTGTCACCTTTAATCGCGTTAGTCAGCTGATAACCAGCTTCAGTAAGTTCAACATGCACTGAATCTGTGTCGCCGAATAGGTTATGTAAATCACCTAAAATTTCTTGATACGCGCCCACTAAGAACATCGCAATGTGATATTGCTGGCCTTGCTTGTACTCAGGTATAGGTAAGCTGCTCTCAATGCCGGTACCTTCAACATAGTTACGAATTTGTCCATCAGAGTCACAGGTAATGTCTTGAATAATAGCGCGTTGCGTTAACGGCTGGTGTAGGTTTTCAACAGGCATCACAGGGAATAATTGCTGAATACCCCAAACATCAGGCAGTGATTGGAATAATGAGAAATTAACGAATAGCTTGTCGGCCAGTTTTTCGTTTAAATCATCTAACACTTCACGGTGGGCACGGGCATTTTCGCTGAGGGATGCTCGAACGCGGTGTAAAATGGTGAAATACAGCTGCTCAAGCTTCGCCCATTCAAGCATAGTGAGTAAGCCATGCACATACTGATCATGAGCTTCACTAAATAGATGCATTGCATCATGATAAATTTCCAGCGCCATACGCGGTGTTAAACGCTGTAAACACTGCCACATTTCATCTAGTACCAATACGCTACCGGCCTCAGGCGCTGTTGGGTTTTCATGATTTGGCGCACGCTCGACATCGATAACATCAGTAATTAATACCGCATGATGCGCTGTTAACGCACGACCTGATTCGGTAATAATGGCTGGGTGTTTAAGGTCATGTTGTTGGCACACTTCAGCAAACGCATTCACTACATTACGTGCATATTCATCAACACTGTAGTTCATTGAACACGAACTACGTGAACCAGACCCTTCATAATCAACACCTAAACCGCCACCTACATCAACTGTATTAAGTGGCACGCCTAACTGCGTTAACTCAGCAAAATGGCGAGCACATTCACGCAGTGCCCGATGAATATCACGGATATTGGCAATCTGAGAGCCAATATGGAAATGCACTAGTTGCATTAAATGAAGTTTATTACGCGACTTAAGTAGCTCAACCGCAGAAAGTACTTGGCCTGCAGTTAAACCAAACTTGCCTTTTTCACCACCGGTATTTTGCCATTTACCTTTACCTACCGAGTTTAAGCGAATACGGATACCGATTGATGGCTCAATTCCTAAGTCATCAATTTCAGCTAACAAGGTAGTCAGTTCAGAGAGTTTTTCAACAACAATGTGAACCTTGTGCCCCATGCCTTGACCAATACAGGCCAAGCGCAAAAATTCACTGTCTTTGTAGCCATTACATACAATGGTAATTGGCTCTTTCGCTACACCTAAAATCGCCATAAGCTCAGGCTTTGAGCCGGCCTCAAGGCCCACTAAACCACTTGGATGAGCGAGTAGTTTACTCACAACAGAGCGCTGTTGATTAACCTTAATTGGATAAACACAAGTATAACTACCTTGATATTCACGGGTGTTACACGCTTTGGTAAAAGCACTCGTCAGAGTATCAACACGATTTTGTAGAATGTCAGTAAAGCGTACTAGTACAGGTAAAGTAAGACCTTGCTTTTTGAATTGCTCGGTCAGTTCAGATAAAGACACCGCAGCTTTAGTTTGATCACCATCAGGGTAAGCCACCAGCTCACCTTGCGCGTTAATGTCAAAGTAACCGTCACTCCAGTGAGCAACATTGTATGTATCGCGTGCTTTGTCTAAACCCCAAGTCATGGCAATATCTTCTGTAATTTCATTAAATATAAACGCACATTTTAATACGCTAGGGCTGACCACGCTAACAAAAATTGCGCTATATGCCAAAGTGATAAAAAATATTCGCTATACTGATTAAAATTTGATTGAGCAATTGGTCAAGCACTGGCAAAATTGCCCCCTTTTTTACCATTAACCAAAAGTGTATGAGCAAGATGGCTAATTTAGATCAAAACAACTGGTTCACTGAAATTAGTGACCGTGATGGTAGTGCCTTTTCACTACGCATTACTAAAAAGCTTGATGAACAACAGTCGCCATTTCAAAAAGTAGAAATGTACGAGACAACTGATTTCGGTAATCTGATGATTATTGACGGTTGTACTATGGTAAGTAGCCGTGAAAACTTTTTTTATCACGAGATGATCAGCCATCCGGCATTGCTTGCACACCCAAATCCAAAAAATGTTGTGATCATTGGTGGTGGTGACTGCGGTACATTGCGCGAAGTATTAAAGCACCCAGGTGTTGAAAGCGTAACACAAATTGATATCGATGAAGTCGTGACACAAATGTCACTAAAATACTTCCCTGAGCTATGTGAATCAAATCAAGATCCTCGCGCTACAGTGATGTTTGACGACGGCATCAAGTACATGCGTGAAGCAGCCCCTGAATCAATCGATGTAGTGATTGTCGATGGTACAGATCCTGTTGGTCCAGGCGAAGGTTTATTCAACCATGCTTTCTATACGAGCTGTTTAACTGCACTTCGCCCTGGCGGTATCTTAATTCAGCAAAGTGAATCACCACTTATGCATATGCCACTATTAGTAGAAATGCGCGATGCGATGACAGAAGTGGGCTTTGTTGATCTACAAACTCTGCCTTTCCCACAGCCAATTTACCCAAGTGGCTTATGGTCAGTAACCCTTGCTCGTAAATCTGAATCGTTTGCAGGGTTTCGTGAAGATGATGCAAATACACTGGCGCAAAGCACAGAGTACTATAATGCAGGTATTCACCACGGCGCATTAGCGACACCAAATTATATGAAGCGTGCTTTTGAGAAAAAGTAAGCGTTTTAGCTAGATGTAAAAAAGGGCTCATTGAGCCCTTTTTTGTTGGCTTATGATTAGACTTTAAATCGATTTACTAAATGATTGAGCTCATCAGTGAGTTGGTTCATACGATTAGCTACTTCTTGTGTTGAACTTGCTAAGCCGCCCCCTTGTTGGGTTTGATCGTTTAAGTCTGATAAATTTTGGCTAATTTCATCTGCCACAGCAGTTTGCTCTTCCGTCGCTTGCGCTGTCTGCATTGCCATATCATTTACCTTAACTGATGACTCTTGCATTGAGTTAAGCACATCATTGGTTTGTGTAAATGACTCAACCGCTTCATCGGCATAGCGCTTACCACTATTAATAGCTTGCAGTGACTGCTCAACGCTTGTAGCAAACTGTTCAACCATAGTTTGAATGTCATTAGTACTTTCTTGTGTGCGAGTTGCTAGGGTACGAACCTCATCAGCAACGACCGCAAAACCGCGACCTTGCTCACCGGCGCGCGCGGCTTCAATTGCAGCATTCAGAGCAAGCAAATTTGTTTGTTCAGCTATTGCTCGAATTACTTCAAGCACTTTGGCGATGTTGTCTGAGCTTTGCTGCAATTCTGTTGAACGCTGGCTGGCATGCTCCATGTTGTCTGACAGCGCAATAATTTTACGGCTTGAATTATCAACCGCAGCTAAGCCTTGTTTAGCTAGCTGTTGTGAATTATCGGCTTCATGAGATGAGTTTTGCGCCACATTGGCCACTTCGCGACTTGCTACACTCATTTCGTGTACAGCACTGACTATCGACTCAGACGCTTGGCTGAGCTTTTGATTTACTTGGTGGTTTTGATTAGCAAAGTTGTCTAAATCATTACCAAGATTATGTAGCTCTTTCGCTTGTTCTAAAATATCTTTGATTAACTGTTGTAAGTTATCTAAAAAGCGGTTGAATGCAGTAGCCAACTCAGCAAATTCATCTTGCGTTTTAACATTAATACGACCTGTTAAATCTCCATCTCCAGAGGCAATTTCATTAATTCGTTCTGTGACAAAGTTAATTTGTTTTGTAAGCTGGCGTGGCACAAAATAACTAAACCAACCAGCAACTGCCAGAACAACTGCAATCATCAGCATAAGCATCACTTTAAAGCCCATTACTTTATCCATCAGCTTTTCTGTTTCTGCTTGAGAGGTTTTATCTGCCGCTTCACCGGCTTTATCTAAAATATCACGTAGTGCCGAAAAGGATTGCTCTGCAGCTTGTCTTTGCGAAGCATCAGCAGGGTTATTTATGTAACTTGTTGATGCTGTGTACCATGCATCAAATGCGCTATCAAAGTTACGGAATTGACTCGTAATCTCAGAGTATGGCGACATATAAGATAGATATTGCTTAAATCGTTCTTTAACTTGCTCGGCATTTTCTTGGTGATCTGTTAGTTGCTCTTTATCACCTTTCATTTGAGTAACAAGATGCAACTCTGCCACTTTAGCTTGGTACAGGTCTCGGTCAGCATTAACAACCACAGAAACCGCATTTAAGAAACGTTCTGACTGTGCATCAATCGCTTCTTTTTGAAGGTTAATTAGATAGGTATAGCCGGCAATTAAAATGACGACAGCAATGCCAAGTAGCACAATTGGTAAAGAGCTTTTGACGCGAATGCTTTGTAACTTCATACATTATCCCAATTCAAATTCTAATCAGCACGTTCATTAGAATGTTAGTAGAAAAACTAAAAAAGTGTATGAAATTAAAAAAACCAACTCGCTGAAAATTGCAATTGCTGCTGCGAGTTATGCTCATTAAATCCCATACCGGGTCTGTTTTGAGCGTCACTGCTCAGCACTGAATATTCAGCACCTACTTGCCACTGAGTTGACAGTTGATAACGCCAACTTGCGGTTAAAGCTTCTCCACGACTTTGGTTAGGATCAAATTGCCAATCATCATGATCGCTAACCTTGAAATAATCATACCTAATTGTGAGACGATGCTGGTCTAACTTGTGGCTTAATAAAACAAAATGACTATAAAAATCATTATCTACCCCACGGTGAGGGCCCATTGAAGTTTTACCATCTAACAATTGCGCAATAATGCGTGTTTGCTTATTAACTTTATATAGCCAAGCAACGCTTAAAAAGCGAGTATCCCATGCGTATTGACCAGTATCGGTATTCAAAGCACCTGGATCGCCATTGTTATCATAATAATAAACACGTAATTGCGATCGCTTCTGATAATCCCAATGCGCGCCAACGTAATAACCAAAGCGGCCATCAACTTCTTCGAAAGGCTCAACATGCTCAGCTTGCTTACTTAACTGATACCAATTAAATGAATTAGGGGTTGCAAAATCAATACGTTCATTAAAGGTAGTTTGCCTATCATGCATAGCAAAGCCCCGCCATGACAATAAAGTACCGGCGGGATCATTGCCTTTAAACACCGAGGCAACCCCTTCAAAGCTGTGGTTACTTCTAAACTGTCGACCTGGGCGCTTAATGCTTGCCTCTAAACCAAAAGCACGTACCTCTTCACCAATCCATGTATTAATCGCAGAATTAGTATAGTTATAAGGTGACATCCAGCCACTTTGTGGATTCTCTAGTGACATTTTTGGATAAAAGCCACCAGCTTTAACAGCCCATTTGTAGCGACTTGCAGTAAGAGGCTGATATTGTAAATAAGCCTGAGTAAAGCCTACTGTCAGTTCAGGATCTGGATGAGCGTTAAGCACAGTATGCGCAGACCAATCGCTATTTAATTCAAAACGACTACTTAGCATAGCTTGTGATATTACGACACCATCATGCTCTTGGTCATAACGGTATAAGCCGATTCCCTTACGCTGATAGCTCGACAGTTGGTCGCCACGCACAGCCGTTACGGTTAGCTGCCCATCATGCTCGGCAAAGGCCTGTATAGGTAACCCCACAACACTAAATAATGCCAAGGCGTGCCATTTATTAATAATCATCAAATTCGTCGCTGCTTAGTTCTAATTTTGGTAATAAAGTTTGTTTTAACTGATAACTTAATTGCTTAGCCGTGTTTTTGATCTCGATGGTTTCTGGTGTGCTGATATCATTAAATCGGTCATGCCAAACAGCCAAAGTAAACTTACCTTCAGGTAAGCTTAGTTCAACCATACCTTGCTCATCGGTTTGCCCATAAATACCGCCATCAACGACTACAATATAACCCAGCATCCAGTCATGAATGTTACAGCCAAGCTCGACAACGCCTGTTTGTGCAAAGTTAATCGGTTTTTCTGGTTTATCGTGGTAAAGCTTTAACTCAAATTGCTTTGTTTTAGAAAATGAATAAACGTGGTGCATGATTGAATCAAGGTTAGGAAACTCAACATTAGCCCCTTGTGGCACTGCCAGCACATGAGGCACAAAGGCACGTTTTTTTTGACTCATAGTGTAATGACTATCAAGAGCTGTAACTTGTTTTGAACCTTTAAGCCAAACCACGGCATTTTTGAGAGGTTGATTCTGCTTATCAACTATCTGTATTTGCTGTGCCAATAAACATTGACTAAACAATAGTAGTAGCAACAGGGTTATTCTTGTCATTTTTGCTAAACCTTTTTAGGTGCTGGACTTGGTATCGCAGCGTTCACTTTGTTGAATACGTATGCAGATCTCTCGTATTAACCGGCAAGTCACTTTATGCTTTAAGGATGTATGTGAATACGTGACAACAATCCATAACCATAAGCCGCCAAGGAACAACAATGCGATTAACTGCCTTAATGTTAGCAGCCTTTTCAGGTACTTGCCTAGCACAAACCACAACCGTCAGTTCACCTGATGGGCAGATCAAAGTAACTATCTCAGATGAGCAACACACACCTAGCTACGAAATCAGCTTTGCAGGTAAACAAGTCATTGCTAACTCTTCGTTAGGTCTTGTTTTTAAACAACAACCAGCAATGAGCGAAGGTTACAAAATTAGCAGCCAAACCACTGATTCGGTAAAAAGCAGCTGGGAGCAACCTTGGGGTGAGCGCCAAACGGTAGTTGATAACCATAACGAAGTCGCTGTTACCTTTAAAAAGCCACAACCACAAGGTGGCACGTTTACAGTACGTTTTCGCGCTTTTAATGATGGTGTAGGTTTTCGATACGAATTACCAAAACAAGCTGGCTATGATGATGTAGAAATCACTAAAGAGCTTACAGAGTTTGCTATTACAGATTCATCAGATGCAACAGCTTGGTGGATCCCCGCCCGAGGTTGGAACCGTTATGAGTATGTTTATAACACTACCCCACTTCATAAAGCCGCACTTGTGCACACACCATTTACTTTAAAAAATAAAGAGGGTGTGCATATCAGTATTCACGAAGCTGCCCTTGTTGATTATGCAGGTATGGTTTTAAATCAACGTCGTGATGGTACTTTCCAAGCAGATTTAACACCTTGGTCAGACGGTGTAGCAGTTAAAAAGCACGGCGCATTCAATACACCTTGGCGTACAATTCAAATTGGTGATGAAGCCGTTGATTTAATCAATTCTGATATCATCTTAAACCTAAACGAGCCGAATAAACTCGGTGATGTATCTTGGGTTAAACCGGGTAAATACGTAGGTATTTGGTGGGGTATGCACATCAATGAAAATACTTGGGGTAGCGGTAAAATTCATGGTGCAACCACTGCAAACACTAAATATTATATGGATTTCGCTGCTAAATATGGCTTTGATGGCGTGCTAGTCGAAGGCTGGAATATTGGCTGGGATGGCGACTGGTTTTATAACGGTGATGTATTTAGCTTTACTCAACCTTATGACGACTTTGATATTGAAGAGCTAACACGTTACGGCAAAGAAAAAGGCGTGCAATTAATTGGTCACCACGAAACTTCAGGTAACGTGACTAACTACCGTAACCAAATGGAAGCTGCATTTGCGTTATATGAAAAATCAAATGTAAGCCAAGTTAAAACAGGTTATGTAGCTGACGGTGGTAACATCAAGCGTATCGATGAAAACGGCATTGTGCGTAAAGAATGGCACGATGGTCAGTTCATGGTAAACGAGTACCTATACAACGTGAAACTTGCTGCTAAGCATAAGATTAGTATCAATACGCATGAGCCAGTAAAAGATACTGGCCTACGTCGTACATACCCGAACTGGATTGCTCGTGAAGGTGCTCGTGGCCAAGAGTTTAACGCATGGGGTACACCGCCGAACCCACCTGAGCACATTCCAATGCTTGCTTTCACCCGTATGCTTGCCGGCCCAATGGACTTCACACCAGGTATTTTTGATATGGGCTTTAACGGTCTAGGTGCCGATACCAATCGCCCACAAACAACTCTAGCGAAGCAATTAGCGCTATATGTTGTAATGTACAGCCCAATTCAAATGGCCGCTGATTTACCACGTAATTACTTGGCCAAGCCAGATGCATTTCAGTTTATTCAGGACGTACCAACTGATTGGCAACAAAGTATTGCACTACAAGGCGAAGTTGGCGATTACGTTGTATTTGCACGTAAAGAGCGCAAGCGTGAGCAATACTCAGGTAACGACTGGTATCTAGGCGCTGTCACAGACGAAAAAGCCCGCACTTTAGAAGTGAAATTAGACTTCTTAGATAAAGGCAAAAAGTTTGAAGCGCAAATCTACCGTGACGGTGATAAAGCACAGTGGGTTAATAACCCTTACGACTTAAAAGTAGAAAAACGCATTGTTACTGCTGATGATAACTTGACGTTAAAGCTTGCTACCAGTGGCGGCACAGCGATTCGATTTAAAGCGATGTAAGTTGCTAAAAATTATGAAAAGCGCGGCATTTGATGTCGCGCTTTTTTATTTGCTTTGAGAAATAGGAGCACTAGTAATGGCTATGCTCACTTGCAATTTACCTTTCTCAAAGGTAAATTTTTTGAATGATTACTCAAGTAAGTAAAGAATGGATCCTTTAGAAAGACTTGCACAGAGAAATACCGCACATAAAACAGCTCGTAAAAAAGAAAAACGTGAATTACTTTGGCATATTCCGATCACTGTAATCAGTATTTTGACTTATATGTCTATTTATATCTTTTTAGTGACTGACGACATAAATCCGAATGATTTGCCAATAACTGTAAAGCCAGTATGGGTGGTTTCAAATCTACTAACTCTGGGGCTAGGTGCCACGCTCTTTGTAAGCAGTATTGCGTTTTTAGTATTGCTATATTTTTTAACGAAATATATAAAGGTAAATATTTTAAAGCTCAAAGTGGCAACTATAACTACTATGCTATTTCTGGTTAGTATATCTTTTTTTGCACTTGGCAATTTTTGTAACAGCCTAATTTATAAAAATAAAATTTTAATTGCCGATTTCATGCATTTTGGATTTTATGAACCTCCTACTCTCATTCAGATGGCTTTAAACTGGCTAACCATCTTAATAGTTATCTTGTTACTTTCTTTAAATTTCATCATTGCTTCAGCACCTTTCAAAGCCAGAAAGCACTTTAAAACTAGTTTTCTTGATAACTCATAACTGTAACAACTTAAACTATAAGTAACTGACTGCTCTGTAGATCTCCCCCCATAAAAAAGCAGCCTACTAGGGCTGCTTATAACTTAAGGTTTGAAGCTAAAAGCTCGGCTTTAATCTGCTAGTAATTGATCAAATAAATCAAAAACTTTATCGAGCTCTTCAATAGTGTTGTAGTGCATACAACCAATGCGAACTACGCCGCCGGTTTCTAATACCCCTAGCTGCTTACATAAGCCTTGGGCATAGAAGTTACCATCCCACACACAAATGTGCTGCTTACCTAAAAACTCAGAAACAATACGTGGCTCAATGTCTGCAAAAGTTAGTGCAAAAGTCGGTGTACGCTCAGATAAACGATCTAAAGCATCAATACCGAACAACTTGATACGCGGATAATCAGCCAAACGCGTTAAGAAATGCTTACTTAATGCCATTTCGTGTTGTTTAGTGATAGCAAATGCAGCAGCTAATTTATCTCGGCGTGAGTGACTATCATCAAGCTCACTAATTGCAGCAATGTAGTCCACAGCAGCAATTAAGCCAGCCAATGCTTCAAAGCTTTGTGTTCCAGTTTCCCAGCGACCTGGCGCAACATCTTTTGCAGGCTCAACTTTATATGGCCTGAAACCTTCTAGGTGCTCACGTTTGCCATATACAATACCAAGGTGAGGGCCAAAGAACTTGTATGCAGAGCAGGCTAAGAAGTCGCAATCAAGTGCTTGTACATCCACAAGCTCATGAGGTGCGTAATGAACGGCATCAACATAAACTAACGCACCAACCGCATGAGCAAGCTCAACAATGCGTTTAATATCATTAATTGAGCCAGTAGTGTTCGATGCATATGTCACTGCAACAAGCTTTGTTTTGTTAGATAAAAGGCTTTCCAAGTGTGCCATATCTAAGCTGCAATCAGCTTCGTTGATAAGGGCAGTTTTTACAGTAGCACCTTTATCTTCAGCAGCTTGCTGCCAAGATGATACATTTGAGAAGTGATCAGCATTGGTGACGATAATTTCATCACCTGCAGTCCAATCGCGCGAGATTGCACGGCTAAAGCTAAACGTTAAGCTTGTCATGTTTGCACCAAACACGATTTGCTCTTTAGATGGCGCATTTAATAAGTCGGCTGCAGCTTGGCGAGCGTTTGCCATTAACTCTACTGTTTTGTCACTTGAGAAAAATGCACCGCCTAAGTTTGAGTTGTAGTAACCCAAATAAGCAGTCATGGCACTTAAAACTGACTGTGGCACTTGAGAGCCACCCGGGCCATCAAGGAAAATCGGTGACTGACCGGCAACTTGTTGCATAAGCGCAGGGAATTGGCGACGTAATTGCGTTAAGTTCATGATATACCCTTACGCAGTTAGTACGAAGCAATCAAGGTAACCTTCTTTGCTTGCGTCTAATTTATTCATTGGGGTTGCGTTATGCCATACTTCACGGTCATTAATAAGCGCAAACATGCCGTCCTTAATTTCCATTTTGAAACATGGCTCAGCTTGTTGGTGCTCATAAACAAGTAGCTCACCACCTTCTAGGTTTTCATGTGATACACCACATACACAAACGTGATCAAAACCATCTTGGTGAACACCTTCAGGCGCAGCAGGTGTGTCGCTGTCGATAGCAAGCATTCTAAATTGGTGAATTTCAATATTGCGGTCATCGCTAATACCTGTCATATCACGAAACTGATTAACGATTTGCTTCATGCCAACAGTCGCTAATAAGCTATCTTCTAGATTTTCATAAGTACGCTCAACATTACCTTGAAAGGTATTAATTGAGTCATCTTGCACGAATGCTTTTGTTGGTTGTAATTTTAATTCTCCATCAACAACTTTAATTACTGAATAACGACGCTTACGAAACTCACCATCTGCGTATGGATTCGCAGGTAGGTTAGCAAAAGAAGGTTTTACTGCGTCAATATGCGTTTGGCTTACAAAACGAAGTTGTAGAAGGTTCTGGTTGTTTAATGTAGTCATTTAGATCTCGCCTTAATACGTTGAGAATATTGGCGAGGATTTTAATGCAATTGATAGGAAATTTTTGCGTTATTATGTAAACAGCAATGATTGTTTATGTAGTTTTAAGATCGAATAAACAAGTAATTTAGAAATTTTATCTAAAATAAAAAGCCCGCTTAATGCGGGCTTTTCTTGCAATTTAATTTATCTCTAATTAAACAGCTTGTTGAACGATTACTTGGTCTGCCTTTTTAGTGTATTGAGGCATACGGTGGAAGTTCAGGTAACGATATGTATCAGCTGCCGTTGCATTGATCTTATCTGCATACTCTTGGTACTCAGCAGGTGTAGGTAATTTACCTAGGATTGCTGCTACTGCAGCAAGCTCTGCTGATGCTAAGAATACGTTCGCGCCAGTACCTAGACGGTTAGGGAAGTTACGCGTAGAGGTAGAAACAACAGTTGCTTTATCAGCAACACGTGCTTGGTTACCCATACATAGTGAACACCCTGGAGTTTCGATACGTGCACCTACGCGACCAAAGATACCGTAATAACCTTCGTCAGTAAGCTGGTCTTTATCCATCTTCGTTGGTGGTGCAACCCAAAGTTGAGTTGGGATACGACCACTGAAGCCATCTAGTAATTTACCTGCAGCACGGAAGTGACCGATGTTAGTCATACAAGAACCGATGAATACTTCGTCGATTTTCTCGCCTGTTACGTCTGAAAGAAGACGTGCATCATCAGGATCATTTGGAGCACAAAGGATTGGCTCTTTGATGTCAGCAAGATCAATTTCAAGTACATGTTTGTACTCTGCGTCAGCATCAGCTTCCATAAGTTCAGGGTTAGCTAACCACTCTTGCATTGCATTGATACGACGCTCAATAGTACGCACATCACCGTAACCTTCAGAGATCATCCACTTAAGCATTACGATGTTTGACTCTAGGTATTCAGCGATAGACTCTTTAGAAAGCTTAACTGTACAACCTGCAGCTGAACGTTCAGCTGACGCATCAGAAAGTTCGAAAGCTTGCTCAACAGTTAGGTGCTCAACACCTTCGATTTCTAGCACACGACCAGAAAATTCGTTGATTTTACCTTTCTTCTCAACAGTTAGAAGTCCTTCTTTGATACCGTAGTAAGGGATAGCATGAACTAGGTCACGTAATGTGATACCTGGCTGCATTTCACCTTTGAAACGTACTAAGATTGACTCTGGCATATCAAGAGGCATTACACCAGTTGCTGCTGCGAATGCTACCGCACCAGAACCCGCAGGGAATGAAATACCTAGAGGGAAACGAGTATGCGAGTCACCACCAGTACCTACTGTATCTGGTAATAACATACGGTTTAACCATGAGTGGATTACACCGTCACCTGGACGTAGTGATACACCGCCACGGTTCATGATAAAATCAGGAAGTGTGTGGTGAGTATTTACGTCGATTGGTTTAGGATAAGCTGACGTATGACAGAAAGACTGCATTGTTAAATCTGCAGAGAAACCTAAACACGCTAGATCTTTAAGTTCGTCACGCGTCATAGGACCTGTTGTATCTTGCGAAACCAACAGTTGTCATTTTCGGCTCACAGTATTGACCAGGACGTACGCCAGGCATGTTACATGCTTTACCAACCATCTTCTGAGCTAATGTGAAGCCTTTACCAGAATCAGTTACAAGAGCTGGCTTACGGAAGATATCTTCAGCTTCCATACCTAGTGATGCACGCGCTTTATCAGTTAAACCACGACCGATGATAAGTGGAATACGACCGCCAGCACGAACTTCATCAAGAATTACGTCTGATTTAAGAGAGAAAGTAGAGATAACTTCATCTGTACCGTGACGCTTAACAACACCTTCGTATGGGAAGATATCGATTTGGTCACCCATGTTTAGCTCATCAACAGGTAGCTCAATTGGTAACGCACCAGAGTCTTCCATTGTGTTGAAGAAGATAGGAGCGATTTTACCGCCTAAACATACACCACCAACGCGTTTGTTTGGTACGTGAGGAATATCATCACCCATGAACCAAAGTACAGAGTTAGTTGCAGATTTACGAGAAGAACCCGTACCAACTACATCACCAACGTATGCAAGAGGTAAACCTTTCGTTTTAAGCTCTTCTAGCTGTGCGATTGGACCAACTTCACCTGGTTTGTCAGGATTGATGCCATCACGTTCATTCTTCAGCATTGCTAAAGCATGTAGTGGAATATCAGGACGTGACCATGCATCAGGTGCAGGAGAAAGGTCATCAGTATTTGTTTCGCCAGTTACTTTGAATACTGTAACTGAGATTTTTTCAGCAACTGCAGGCTTGTTTACAAACCACTCAGCATTTGCCCAAGATTCGATTACTTGCTTAGCAAACTCGTTACCTGCTTTCGCTTTTTCTTCTACATCGTAGAAAGCATCGAACATTAATAATGTGTTTGATAAACCTTTAACAACGATTGGTGCTAGCGCTTCGTCATCTAAAAGATCAATCATAGGTGCGATGTTGTAACCACCTAACATAGTACCAAGTAGCTCAGCTGCTTTTTCTTTTGATACAAGTGGAGAGCTCGCTTCACCTTTTGCAACTGCAGCTAAGAAACCTGCTTTGATGTAAGCAGCATCATCAACACCTGGTGGTACGCGATTAACTAGAAGATCAACAATAAATTCTTCTTCGCCTGCCGGTGGATTTTTGATTAGTTCAATAAGATCAGCCGTTTGCTGAGCATCTAATGGCGCTGGTACGATACCTAACGCGGCACGTTCTTCTACGTGTTTACGATATTCTTGTAGCACAATATTGCCCTCTTGGTGACGTGAAAGTACTCGGTAGTAGTAAGCTAAATACCAATTAAGACCCAGTACTTATAGTATTCTGACGGTTAATTATAAAGCTTTTAAGTATAGATGAAAATCCATGCTGTAGTTAGAGGCTTTAATACTCACTATAAATAGCATGAATAGTACTAGAAAAAAACGCTATTCAAATGAATATTTATTAAGAATCATTCCTATCTATCAATTTCTAGGGCTTTAAAATGAAAAAACCCAGCACTAGGCTGGGTTTTAAAATTTGCGTAAAGGGTTAGATTAACGCTCTACTTTAACACGCTCAATAAC
Source organism: Pseudoalteromonas shioyasakiensis (assembly GCA_013391845.1). Lineage (NCBI taxonomy): Bacteria > Pseudomonadati > Pseudomonadota > Gammaproteobacteria > Alteromonadales > Pseudoalteromonadaceae > Pseudoalteromonas > Pseudoalteromonas shioyasakiensis. The sequence goes on along the minus strand of CP058414.1, from coordinate 731,523 downwards.
AGTCACTTTCGCTTCAACACGACGGTTTTCAGCGTGAGCTTCTGGCGTATTTGCTGGGTTTTTAAGACGCTCTTCACCTAAACCAACAGTAGTAAGACGCATTGGGTCAATGCCATCTTCAATTAGTTTCTTAGCAACAGCATCAGCACGTTTTTTAGATAACCACTTGTTGTAGTCAGCTTTACCTACTGACGAAGAGTGACCTTCAAGTACTACGTCTGTTCCTGGGTGCTCTTTCAAAAACGCAGCAGCAGCATCAATATCGTCTAAGTATTGTTGAGATACTTTAGATGTATTGTTAGGGAATGTGATTAGTAAAGTCTTAGACACTTCACGGTCTTCATACAATGTACAACCAGTACCATCAACAGCATCTGTCATTGGTGTATTTGCACACTGGTCATCAGCATCTGGGATATTATCTCCATCGCTATCTACTGGCTCAACAGCTACAGGAACAACAGTTGGAGCTGGCTCTACTGGCTCAGCAGGAGCGCTTTGATCACCAAATATATAGCTAAGACCTAGCTTTGCACCAACATCTGTGTAACCACGGTCAAGACCTTGATATAAAGATGTTTCAGCGTTGAATGCAAAGTTATCGGTGAAGTAATGTTGGTAACCGGCACCTACGTTAGCAAACATTAGATCTTCATCAACAGCATCAAGATTTTTTAAACCAAAAATACCGTAGAAAGGACCACCGCCAAAATGATATAAGCCATCAATACCGTAACGCTTACCACTTTCAGAGCCACTTACAGTGGTACCGGCTGTGGTTTCAGCGCTCCAGTCAAAATCCATATCAGCATATTCTAAACGAGCACTCCAATAATCGCTGAAGCGGTAACCTAATTCCAAACCCCACCCAGTTGAGTCATCTACATCTAAACCGCCAGGTGGATAGTCACGGATATTTTCCCAAGAGTTATCATAATAATCGCCAAATGCGCCTATATAAAAACCTTGTTTTTCTGCAGCGATACCTGAAGCACTTGTTGCAGCAAGCGCTAAAGCTATAGTTAGTGATTTTAGTTTCATGTTTCATTCCCTTCCATTTTAGTAACTAAAGGCAGTGTAGCCTACACTCAGTCAAGATAGGTGATGAGTAATTAATCCAAACTTAATAAACTCAAACAACTAGTAAATTTTTATAATTCCATAGCATCAACTAAATACAGCGACATAAAGCACCTTAATAATCCATGTCGGACTGGTGCAAATTACACGTCATTAAAAATAATTATATAACCTAATAATAATTCAACAAGGTGATTAAACACCATACTACAATAATTTGAACTTTGATTAGGTGATTCATATCAATATATGATGGTTATTACATCTAAAATTGGTACAAATTAAGATTAACTTGTTTCTTAGGAAAGTAAATATTGAATTTCATTCAAAAAAAGGCCGGACTAATAAAATTAGTCCGGCCCTAGTTATATATTATTAATTAAATAAGGAATTTCTACCTTAAATATAATAACTTACTTACGAAGTACTTTAACTTTTTCAACGCTCGTGATTTGAGCTTCTACGCGACGATTCTCTGCATGTGCCTCAAGTGTATACGCTTTATTTTTCAAACGCTCTTCACCATAGCCAACCGTAGAGATTCTATCTGAAGAAATGCCGTCTTTAACTAGCTCTTCAGCAACATCTTTAGCACGCTTTTCAGAAAGCATCATGTTGTAATCAGCGTCACCAACTGCTGATGCATGCCCTTCAAGTACTACTGAAGTACCTTCATTTTCTTTCATAAAGGCTGCAACATCTGCAATGTCGCTAAAGTATTGATTAGGTACTTCTGCAACGTCATGCGGGAACGTAACTAGTAAAGTTATAGTTGCCTCTTTTTCTTCATATAGAGTACAACCAGTGCTGTCGACAGCATCAGTCATCGGTGTGTTTGCACACTGATCATCTGCATCCATTACACCGTCATTATCACTGTCAGTTGGTGCAGCGACTACAGGTGCAGGCTCTACCGGAGCAGGCGCACTTTGATCGCCAAAGATATAGCTAATACCCAGTTTAGCACCAACATCTGTATAACCACGATCAAGACCTTGGTATAAAGATGTTTCAGCATTAAAAGCAAAGTTATCTGTGAAGTAGTGCTGGTAACCAGCACCTACGTTTGCGAACATTAGATCTTCGTCAACTGCATCCAGATTTTTAAGACCGAAAATACCGTAGAAAGGGCCGCCACCTAAATGGTATAGCGCATCGATACCGTAGCGCTTGCCGCTTTCTGAACCACTTACAGATGTGCCATCATTAAGCTCTGCATTCCAATCGAAGTCCATATCAGCGTACTCTAAACGAGCGCTCCAATAATCGCTAAAACGATAACCTAATTCCAGACCCCATCCAGTTGAATCATCTACATTTAATCCACCTGGCGGATAATCGCGAACATTTTCCCAAGAGTTATCATAGTAATCGCCGAATGCGCCAATATAAAAACCTTCTTTTTCGGCAGCGAAGCCTGTTGTACTAGTTGCAGCAAGTGCTAACGCAATAGTAAGTGATTTTAGTTTCATTATTTCCTTCCCATTTTCACAATAAAGCTATTGAAGCTAATGTATTTCGAGTACTTAAAACTATATAGCAGCTTAAAAACTAATTTAATGAAATTTTATAAACAGCTATACTTTATATTTACTAATACTTTACTATTAATAAAAGTAATCTATTCAGTGGCAATTTATACTAATTAAAACTTTCAAACTACCAGCATAGTAGTGTAACACCACTTAAAGCAATAATTTACTTTAAATCAATGATATCACCAGTCAATGTCCTGCTCAATCTACGAACATTTTAAAGCGATAAATAACTTTTTTCTTTCAGAGGTGTAACTATCATTTATGTGCCACAGAAAGTTTGATAGTTTTTGTCACCATCACTTGGCAACTCGTACCAACTTTGATGTTCTTTAAAGTATGTGTATGGCTCTGAAATCACTTCAAGAAAATCATTTAATAATAAGCTACTACCTGCTTTTTCAAATTCAGCTATTATGCTTTCTATATTATGATTACGCGGGATGACTGCAGGATTAACGGCTCTCATGACGCTGTAACTTTCAGCAGTTGTTCTTAGCTTCCACTTTAAAACCCACCCTTTCAACCTATAATCCACAGTAAAATCACTTACTAAAGATTCAGTGAGTGCATTAAATGTATTGGTATAATCAAGTTGATGCTGCTTCATTAAAGCAAGTAATTCTGAAACCAAAACATGATCACCTTCTTGCTGACCTGCTAACCCTAATTTCTGCTGCCACATAGCATTAAATGCATCATTAAATTTATCAGCAAAACCATTCACAACCGACGAAAGTTTTTCTACGGCACCATCTTGCTCATCAAATAAAGGAATCAAGCTTTCAGCTAAACGCGCAACATTCCAATTGGCAATATTGGGCTGATTACCAAATGAATAGCGCCCTTGGTGATCAATCGAACTGAACACCGTGTCTAGGTCAAACTGGTTCATCATCGCACATGGGCCATAATCGATAGTTTCACCACTAATCAAAGTGTTGTCGGTATTCATTACACCATGTATAAAGCCAACTCGCATCCAACTTACGACCAGCTCAACTTGTTTATCTAATACAGCAGTTAAAAACTCAATGTAGCGTTGCTCACCAGCACTGCTAATTTCAGAGAAATGACAATTAATTGCGTAATCGACCAGCTTTTCTAGCCCTTCAATATCCCCTTGCGTTGCTAAGTATTGAAATGAGCCGACACGAATATGACTTTTAGCTAAACGAGTAACTACGGCGCCTGTACGAGGCGGTTGGCGATATACGGTTTCACCGGTAGCAACGACTGCTAAACAACGTGTAGTAGCAATACCTAGAGCATTAAGAGCTTCACTCATAATATATTCTCGCACCGCAGGACCAATTGCACAGCGACCATCACCACCACGAGAAAATACAGTTGCGCCAGCGCCTTTTAGCTGTAAGTCCCACAATGTGCCATCTTGATCTGCAATAGCACCAAGTAAATGTGCTCTGCCATCACCCAGACGCGGTGAAAAATGACCAAATTGATGACCTGAGTAACCAAGTGCAACTGGTGCAACGTCGTTACTTATTGTTGAACCAGTTAAGAATTTAGCTAAAAACTCGCTGTCATGATTAATCGAAAAATTATCAGCTAACTGATCATTAAACAGTAGCAATTTAGGCTCAGCTACAGCACTAGGCATATCTTCAATCGTGAGCAGTTCACTAATGTCTGTGTATCGAGGTTGCAGTTTCATAATTTTCCTTAACGCGTTGCTACACCTACGCGGTTATCACCTACACCATAGGCAACAAGCTGACTAAGTGCCTGCAGACTATAGCCACTTTGCTGTTGTAATTCATTGAAGAAGTTTTGCGCTGACTGTAGTGACTTTTTAGTTTGTAAGCCACCGTCTATCAACTCGTGGGCACGCAAGTAGGCTTCTACATCACGAGAAAGCAAGAAGGTATCTTTACCTAGCGCCCGTAAAGCGTATGGGCCAGTATTCCCGCCTAAACGTGCACCATGCTTTTTGAGATAAGCCCATAACCCAATAATATTATCACTTGGCCAGTCAGCAATAAACTGACTAAAGCTGCCATGTTTCTCCGCGACTTCATGGATCATATACGCATTTTCAGGGATTGTTTGTACTTTTTTAAAATTACGAACAATTCGTTCATCACTGGCTTTTTGCTCGAGCATATCCGGCGGCATCATTAACAATTTTTCAATGCTAAAATCCCAAAACACTTCGCAAAAACCAGCCCATTTATTGTTAATAACTGACCAATAAAAACCACTTTGAAAGATTTTACGAGTAAACTCTTCTAACCATAAATCATCATGCATTTTGGCAATATCAGTATCATCGAGCGGGTTTGATAGCAGTGCACGCAGCATGTCTTCGCTACCCTTTCGAGATACGGCTCGCTGATAAATATCGTTAAATTTTTCCATCATTTTTCCAATTTATTTGGTTAACGCTAAGTGTACGTAAAAACACGGTTATACGTAACCATGTTGCAAAATTGGTCACTAAAAAACAAACTCATCAGCTTGACACCTAGATGGCTAAAATGCTTTAATCGCCGCCAATACCCTATTTAACTATGTTGGCTTTTACCTTAAAAGCGAGCATAAAGGGCTGGAAGAGGTGCGTTATTCAGGTAACGTATGGGAAGAGCACAGACTCTGTTGATCATACGTGAGGGGAATTAACGCCGAGAAGTAACACCGTTTGTGAGGTGCTTATTTCGGGCGACTGGGCTGAATCCCAGCGACTGTCACCAACAATAGCAAAGCGCTATTGATTAGTTTGGTGGAGAGCTTCTGGTCTTAGTATAATAAGGCCGTCGCGTCTTTATTATTTTAAGCCCATTCGCTCTTCGAATTATACCTTGTTCGAATGACGACATGCGGCCCCATTCAAATGTTCCCGCATATACTCTTCGAATACCTTATAAGTTCGTGAGAGATGATCAACAATTTTGATTTAAATGACTATCCATTATGGACAGCGCTTGTCACGCCATTTTCTGAATCTGGCGAGGTCGATTACACGGCCCTAGAGCAACTGGTCACTGAACAGCAAGCCGCAAATAACGGCATTTTATTGCTTGGCAGTACCGGTGAAGGACTAGCGCTTTCACTTAAAGAACAACAAGCCATTGTCGAGCATGTTTGCCAATTGGCACCGAGTGTGCCACTGATGATCGCTGTGGGTGGCATGAACCTAAAGCAGCAAATTGCATGGGTTGAATACTGCAATCAGCTGCCAATTCATGGCTACCTGTTAGGCTCACCTCTGTATGCAAAACCTGGTGTTGTGGGTCAAACACATTGGTTTGAAAGCCTACTTAACGCAAGTCATCACCCTTGTATGTTGTATAACGTACCAGGGCGCAGCGCAGTTGAAATTTCACCACAGGTAATTAAAAACCTTGCCGACCACAAAAACCTTTGGGCTTTAAAAGAAGCCAGCGGCGATATTAGCAAGTTTGAAGGCTTTAGAACGGCATCGCCAAAACTTGCCATTTTCAGTGGCGATGATGCACTTATGCCGTATTTTGCTCAAGCCGGTGCAAAAGGTTTAGTTTCGGTTGCCGCTAATGCTTGGCCAAGCCAAACCCATGAGTTTGTTAAACGCTGTTTAAGTGGTCAATACCCAAATCTATTCACTGATTGGTCGCAAGCAATTCAAAGTCTATTTGCTGTAGCAAACCCAATCCCCGTAAAAGTACTGATGCACCTGCAAGGTAAAATAAATACCCCGCATTTACGTCCGCCACTTACGCATTTAGAGCTTGAGCAAACAGACGGCATCACCCACGCAAATAACACTATTTTATCTTGGAACTAAAAACAGGTTTTATCATGAGCTGGTTAGAATTATTAAACAACTTAGAATCAGGCGCAGTTCGCGCAGCAACACAAGACGAGAACGGCAACTGGCATGCTAATATTGAAGTTAAACAAGGCATTTTAGAAGCATTTAAAAATGGCACTAACACCGAGTTCCCAGGTGGTTTTGTTGATAAGCACAACTTAGCACCACAAGGCTTTGCAGCAGATGCAGGCGTACGTATGGTACCAGGTGGTAGCAGTGTTCGTCGTGGTGCACACGTTGCTAAAGGCACTATTATTATGCCACCAGCGTATGTGAATATTGGCGCGTTCATCGACGAAGGTACTATGGTCGACAGCCACGCATTAGTGGGTTCATGTGCACAAGTGGGTAAAAATGTTCACCTAAGTGCAGCAGTACAATTAGGTGGCGTGCTTGAGCCTATTGGTGCAAGCCCAGTGGTTATTGAGGATGATGCATTCATCGGCGCAGGCTGCGTAATTGTTGAAGGTGTAGTTGTGAAAAGAGGCGCGGTACTTGCGCCGGGTGTGCGTTTATCTGCAACCATTCCAGTCTACGACTGTATTAATGAGCGCCAGCTAAACAAAGGTGAAGCAATCCCAGAAAACGCGATTGTGATCCCAGGTTCTCGTCCTGCTTCAAACGCATGGGCTCGTGAGCAAGGCCTAAGCATGTCTTGTGCATTGATCGTGAAATACCGAGATGAACAAAGCGATGCATCATTACTGTTAGAAGAGGTTTTACGTTAATGAGCTTTATGAGCACGCCCATCAAGCAAGCAGTTGAACAAGTAGCAACGCACCTTGATACGCCATTTTTTATCTATGATTTAGATAAATTAACTGCACATTTAAATCAACTGACGGCGCAAACCGATGTGAAACTTTGGTACGCAGTCAAGGCCAACCCGCTGTCTCGCATTATTCAATGTTTAGACAGCGCAGGGTTTAATTTTGATGTTGCAAGTAAAGGTGAACTTGAGCAAGTACTTGCTCAAGGCATCGATAGCGAGCGCGTGCTCAATACTGGGCCTGCAAAGAGCCCTAAACAAATTTCACATTTTATTGCTCGCGGTGTACGTACTTTTGTGGCAGAGAGCATTAACCAAGTTCGCTGGTTAAACGAACAAGCAACAAAAGCAAATTGCCAGCTGCAAGTATTATTGCGTGTACAACTACGTTGGCCAGACAGTGAAAAGAACCCACTTGGCGGCGATAGTCTCACCCCCTTTGGTTTGGGCTGTGATGAATGGCAAGCACTAACAGTAAGTAATTACCCAGCACTTAACTTTGATGGTCTGCATATTTTCCAATGGGGCAACATGCTCAGCACCGATAAACTCGCTGAGCTATGGCGTGCCATGATTGAGCCATTACAACGACTCGCTAACTCATTAAATATTAACCTTAATGTTCTCGATTTGGGTGGTGGCCTAGGCATTCCTTATACTCAAGATGCTAACCGACTTGATTGGTCTGCACTTATCGAGACTCTGGCGAGCATTAAAGCGGATGCCGGTGTCAATGAGCTTTGGATGGAACTTGGTCGCTATGCAGTGGGCGAATGTGGTCATTACGTAACGCCGATTGTTGAGCGTAAAGAAAATTACAATCAACAGCAGGTGATTTTATCAGGCGGTATTAACCATTTACTTCGCCCAGCTGTGACAAGCCAAGATTTTCCTGCAGCGTTACTACGCGAATCGATGGCTGAGCCTGCAGTAATGACGTTATACGGCCCACTTTGCACCGCGCTTGATTGCTTAGGTGAGCACCTCTTAGCTAGCGATTTAAATGAGCAAGACTGGTTGGTATTCAGCCAGTGTGGCGCATACGGCTTTACCGAAAGTATGCCGTACTTTTTATGCCACGAATTAGCAGCTGAATACATCCTTGAACAAGGCAGTATTGAGTGCATCCGTAGCGCTGAAGATGCTAGCTATTATTTAAGGTAATCGCCATGAGTAAAGAACTAATCAGCCAAGAGAATATTGTGGTTGGCGAGATTGCCAACGGCCTTCCACTGACAATCCCTGTGTATCGCTTAAAAGGCGATGGCACAGGACCAAGCGTGTATATACAAGCTAATATGCATGGCGCAGAAGTACAAGGTAATGCAGTAATTTATCAGTTACTTGAACAGCTAAAATCTCTAAAGCTACGTGGCGACATTACTCTTGTGCCTTATGCCAACCCAATTGGTTGTAACCAAAAATCAGGTGAGTTTACTCTGGGTCGCTTCGATCCTATTACTGGTACCAACTGGAACCGCATGTACCGCTTTAACAAAGCATTACCCTCACAGATAGCTGAACTGCACAAAGGCAGTGATGATGCGACTCTTAAAGCTGCATTCAAAGAGGCACTCGTTACTGACATCGACAGCCAACTAACCGGTCCTGACTACAGCCTAACAACAGGTAAGCGCATTGCTCTGAACCTGCAAAAGCTTGCGCATCAGGCGGATATTGTTTTAGACCTACACACAGGACCTATCTCAAGTCAGCACCTCTATTGCCCAGAATATGCCAAAGACAGCGCAAGCTATTTCAACATTGAACATATCTTATTGATCCCAAGTGACTTTGATGGAGCGATGGATGAAGCGAGCTTCTGTCCTTGGTGGTCGCTTTCTGAAGAACTTGCCAAACAAGGCCGTGAATTTGCAGTTCAAGTTGAAGCATTTACCGTTGAATTAGGTAGCCAAGAAAAAATCGATTTAAGTGCAGCCCTTGAAGATGCAAATAGTATTTTAAGTTACCTCACTTACAAAGAGGTATTTGTGGATGCTGCTTATAAACCAAAAGCGATAACACGCTATGCCTGTATGCTTGAAGATTATGTTGCTTACTATGCGCCTATGGGTGGCATGGTGGAATATCTTGCCCCGCTTGGAGGCCATGTAAAAGCAGGCGAGCCTATAGCCCACATTTTACGAATGGAGCGCTACCTTTCTGAGCAACCCCTTCAAACATTAAGTTTTGATAAAGACGCCATCGCTATTTTGCATTTTGCTTCAGCAAGCGTGAATCAAGGCACTGAACTTTATAAGTTTTTTACAAACGTATTTGAGCTATAAGCTCACACCTTCTCATTGCGTGAGAGTCGACGGCTTATGCCCTTAGGCCGTTACAGTAGAGCTCCAAGCTTAGCTTGGGGCTCTCTATTTACCCAAAATTTCAACAATTCAGTACAAGTTCACGGTTACTTATGTAAAAATCGTTATAATTATACCTACTTACAAGTCTACTGAAAGGGAACTGCAATGGGATGGCGCATTTGGCTGGCAGCCGCTGGCTTATTTTCTGTACCTGTATTCGCTCAAACTGAACAACCACAAACTAACGAACAAGATGACGCGCTAGAACTCGTAAAGCAGTGTATTTTGAACGAAGCTATTGGCGGTGACGGTAAACAAACACTCGAAGAACTTCGTAAAAAGTGCTCTGACTTAGACGAGAGCAAAAAGCTCACGGCTTTAGACAAACGCAAAGCTCGTGAAGAAGTGAGCAAGAAAAACCGTAATGTAATCACTCCACATAAGCGTAACTACATTTTACCGCTCTCTTACGTGTCTAACCCTAATGAGCGCCCTTTTGATGGTTTAAAAGACCTTGCTGAAGAGGTCGATGGCGAACCACTCGATAACCTTGAAGTGAAATACCAACTATCAATTAAAGTACCTATCTTCGAAGGCTTCTCAGATAAAGACCAAGGTATCTTTTTTGCTTTTACATTGCAGTCGTTTTGGCAGTTTTATAACAAAGATATTTCATCACCATTTCGTGAAACCAATTACGAACCGGAGATATTCTGGATGAACTATCTTGATCCTGAGCATGTACTGTGGGGTGATGAAATGGCAATCGCAATTGGTGCCTCGCATCAATCTAATGGTCGAAGCCAACCTAATTCACGCTCGTGGAACCGTATCTATGCTGATTTCTTATGGGAAAAAGATGGCTTTGTATTTAGCTTTAAGCCGTGGTATCGCATTCCTGAAGATAAAAAAGATGATGAGCTAAAAGCACGTGGCGATGATAATCCAGATATCTACAAATACATGGGTTATTTTGAATTCTCAGGTGCATACCGTTACAACGAGCATGAATTCAGCTTTATGACGCGTAATAACTTAAACTCAGATAACCGTGGTGCAATCCAGTTAGATTGGTCTTTTCCTCTTTGGGGCAGGTTACGTGGTTACGCACAATACTTTAATGGCTATGGCGAGAGCTTGATTGACTACAATGCTGATATTGAACGCTTTGGTGTCGGTATTCTGTTAACTGACTTGCTTTAACTGTAATAAAGAGCGAGCTTTAGTTAGCTCGCTCTAAATAGTCGTTATTTTTTAACGATGAAGTGGCCTTCAAATTCAGCAACTAACACATCACCATCATATACATTCACTGGCACATGGTAGCTTGCTTTACCATTAGACTCTAAATCCGCTAACTTACCTTTACAACCAGCCAATTCAACGCTCCCGCGAGGGTCGTTATTCAGTGGCTTAAGGTATTTAATATTAGCATCAGCTAACACGATATTTCCTTCAAGGCCTGCTTCTTTCAGCGCAAGGTAAGTTGCCCCCCACCCTGTTAGCGTTGCTAAACTATAAATAGAACCAGCAAACATTGTATTATGAAGGTTTAAGTTCGCATCTAAATCAGCACGAGTAGTAAACTGCCAATCAGTATAGCTTTCAACTTTAATCCCCATCGCATCACTGATTGGAATCGACTCACGCCAAGTATTTTGTAGTACTTGTGTCCAGTTTGGATGACGAAACCAACCCGGTTCAGACGGTTTTTGTTTTACCATTTTCCAGTGCTGCACATCGTCATACGCGAGATGCGCTTTTTCTTTTACTTCGTAGCCATGGCGCTTGTAGAAATCAAGCGCGCGTTCACGAGCAAACAATACCAATTCATCGGCATCTTGAGTCCATGCTATTTTTTCTAATTCATGTAATAAACGACTACCGATATGCTGGTTACGGTTACCTTCAGCCACCGCCATATAGCGAACTTGCGCTTGCTGATGATTATTAAAATGTAGGCGAGCTACACCTAAAACTTCGCCGTCATTATTTTTGATAAAGCGGTGCTCTGCGTCTTGCTCCAAGTCATCTTGCTCAGAACCACGCGGCTCGCCCCAAGGCGCTCTTAAAACCTGCCAACGTAGTGAATAATACGCTTGCCAATCTTCGCTGCTTTGTGGGGTGGTCACTTTAAACATAAAAACTCCTGTGATAATTCAGCCACTGTCTGTTGTTTTTCTCACGTGGCCTTTGGAATGCGAATTACGATACGCGATCTTCTAACAAGTTGGAATAATACTTTGGTGACCCAGTCTAAATTATTATTCCAAGCTGTAAAAACTAATGCACAATTGCACTTTATGCCTACTGGTCTATGCTGAAATAATTGTCTTATTTTTATAAATAAATAGCTAAAGGCCCGAAATATGGAACATTTTATTGAACCCAGTGGCGCAGTAAAACATAGTTTTATTGAGGACTGCCACCGATTAGGGCAACTCATCTATTGGCATAAGCAAGGCAATTACAGTATTCAAGTTAGACAACTTAACCAATTACGCTGGTTACTGATCAACGAAACTCTACAATCCGTCATTGAGAAACGTCGCCCTGCGAGGTTGCTTTTTTCTCATTTACAATACCTTGCAAAGCTTTGGCAAGACTTAGAAGAGCCTAAAAAAATTTTAGAATTAGGGTTAGGTGGCGGTGCTATTCGTAACTACTTACAGCACACCTACCCCGACAGCCAGCTGACATCAGTTGATAAAAATCCCGACATAATCCACTGCTATAAACGCTACTTTGGTGGCGATCATGCCAATAATCTACACTGTTTTGATGCGCAACAAGTTTTAGAGCAAAATAACAAATACAATTGGATTATCTTAGATTTATTCAGTGAAGTAGACGCACCGCTATTTTTATATAAGCACCAGTTTTACACTAAATTAAGAGCTGCAATGGCAAAAGGTGGTTTATTATTTATTAATTTTTTATCTAATCACCCATCGCAACTAAAGCAACTTGAGCACCTACTGATCACCGAGTTTGGTAAGCGCCCAAGTATTGTGAAAATCCCAGACTATGTGAACCACATAGTGATGATCAAAAAGTAAAAATACTTATACCAACCCGCTTAATTAAGTAGTCTATTTTGAGGCAATAAACCTCGTTGATAACAAGGCAAAAATTTCGTTATTTAGTTGTTCTAAATGAGAAATTTTTAACGCAGTTAGCGAGAGGTTTAATCCCTCAAAATGATTAAGTATTATTGCGAGTTGGTATTACACAGCTAAATTAAAAGTAACTGGACCATCGTTGCATAAGCTTACTTGCATATCAGCACCAAAACGCCCAGCAGCGACTGTTAGGCCCGATTTTTTAGCTTCAGCGATAAAATACTCATAGAGCGTATTTGCTTGTTCAGGTGTGCCAGCACTTGAGAAGCTCGGACGCATGCCCTTTTTAGTATCAGCTGCTAACGTAAACTGCGAAACCACTAATAGCTCACCCTTAATATCCTTCAAACTTAAATTCATCTTTCCTTGTTCGTCGGTAAAAATGCGGTAATTACTGACTTTATGTAAAAGCTTCTGAGCGCTTTGCTCGGTGTCTTGTTTTTCAACACCCAATAGCAGCAAAATACCTTGTGAAATCTCACCGACTACTTCACCTGCCACTTCTACTTTTGCCTGTTTTACTCTTTGAATTAAGCCTTGCATTGATCCCTCGATAACTTGATATACATTAAATCTGCGGCACGTCGCATTGCCGCCAAATATACCTGATTATCGCTGCTGTGCCCAATGCCATCTAAAATCAATAATTGTGCATTTAACTGTTCAGCAAGCTGCTGTACCGCACTATATCGACAGATCAAATCGGCGCGGCCATGAATAAACCAAATAGGTAAATGAGTAAGTAAATGTGCATTTTCTGCGATAAAGGCCTCTTCGATAAAGCAGTGATTACGAAAATAATGCACCATTAACCTTGCTTGATTTAACCCTACAAGGGGCTCTTGTAAACCCCAGTTTGTTAATGGCTCACCATGGCACAGCACCTGTTCCCAATGACACCATAGTTTGGCAAATTTACTTGCTTTTATTTGATCGTCACTGTTTAACTGTTGCTGATAAAAATCGAGTAAGGCATGCCAATCGGAGTAATTGTGCGCAAACTCATTGAAGCACTCTGGATAAAAATGCGCGCCGGCTCCATTTTTTGTATAGAGCCATTCAAAGTCGCTATTACAAGCTAGAAAGCTGGCCCGTAAAATAAGTCCTGCAATATGTTCCCGATGATTTATTGCGTATACAAGTGCCAACGTGGCGCCCCAAGATTCGCCACAAACAAGCCACTTATCAATACCTAACTGGTTGCGTAAGAGCTCAAGGTCTGCGACTAATTCGGAAGTGGTATTTTTAGATATATCATGGGGTGTAGAATGACCACAGCCACGCTGGCTGAACATGATCACCCGAAAACGTTCTAAGTCGAAAAAGCGGCAATTTTCTGGGCACAGCCCCGCGCCAGGACCGCCATGACATAACACCACTGCAATTCCCGTAGACGCACCATATTCTTGAACATGGATTTGATGACCATCACCAACACTCAAATGATAGTCACGGTTAGCAACATAATGTGGATGTAACTGCACCTCGCTCTCCTTAGGTGCAGTATATTTAAACCTCTATATCAGGCGTGTCCTCAATATTCTCAGGGCTGATACATACAGTAAATTCTGCACCGAGTAATACGACAATCCACGACAAATACACCCATACAAACAGAATAGGTATTGTTGCCAACGCCCCATAAATAACCTCGTACGATGGGAAGTGACTGATGTACAAAGCAAAGCCTTTTTTTGTCAGCTCAAACAACATAGCTGCAAACAAAGCGCCCGGAATTGCCGCTCTAAATGGAACTCGTGTGTTAGGAACTAAAGTATAGAGCATAATGAAGCCAATCATTGAAATTATGTAAGGTAATAATTTCAATAAAAAGCCGCTAAACCCGGGAATCCCCTGATCAGCAAATGACACTAAAGAGACAATGTATGAGGTCACACCAATACTTGCACCTAGTAGTACAGGGCCTAAACTGAGCACCATCCAGTATACGGCAAACGAAATCATCATTGGGCGTTTTTTCTTAATACGCCAAATTCGGTTTAATGTAGCATCAACATTCCGGATAAGTAGTAAGGAAACCGCTGCTAAAAAGCCCACACCGACAGCAGTCATTTTATTAGCATTACCTGCAAAAGCACTGATATGCTCTTTAATTACATCTGTAGAGGTCGGCACAAGATTAGTAAACAAAAAGTTTTCTATGGTCACCAATGTGCTTTCGAACCCAGGAAAAGCAGAAAAGATTGCCACACCGACAGCCACTAAAGGTACGATTGATAACAGGGTTACATAAGCCAAATAACCAGCATTTACAGTGATTTGATCGTCAATACAACGATTAAGATACTGCATCCACCAAGTAGGTTGTTGCTTCAAGAAAATGCTTATTTGCAGCTTATAACGACTGAGCTTCTCATCCATAGAATCTAATTTCTGCTAAAATGTTTTGATAATCATAGCAATCCACCACATAATTTGAAATGACAGGTACCTAAAAAGGATTCTCAATGAAAAAACTGACACTTTTAAGTGCACCACTATTTGCAGTAACAATGGCATTAACAGGCTGTCAGTCAGCTTATTACTCAGCCATGGAGTCTGTCGGTGTGCATAAGCGCGACATTTTAGTTGATCGCGTAGAAGAAACAAAAGAGGCGCAGCAAGAATCGCAAGAAGAGTTTCAATCAGCATTAGATAGATTAACCACACTAATCAACTTTGAAGGTGGTGAACTACAAGATGCCTACAATCAACTTAATGATGACTACGAGTCGAGCTTAGCGGCAGCGAATGATGTAACAAGTAACATCAATAAAGTAGAAGATGTAGCTGAAGCCCTATTTGATGAATGGGCCGATGAGCTAGAGCAATACAAAAGCGCCTCACTAAAACGTGAAAGCAGCAAAAAGCTCAATGCAACTAAGCGCCAATTTGATCAACTACTTCGCTCAATGCGCAGTGCAGAAAGCAAAATGGAGCCGGTATTATCATCACTACATGATAATGTTCTGTATTTAAAACATAACCTCAATGCGCAGGCC
This sequence comes from Pseudoalteromonas shioyasakiensis, assembly GCA_013391845.1. Classification (NCBI taxonomy): domain Bacteria; kingdom Pseudomonadati; phylum Pseudomonadota; class Gammaproteobacteria; order Alteromonadales; family Pseudoalteromonadaceae; genus Pseudoalteromonas; species Pseudoalteromonas shioyasakiensis. The sequence continues at coordinate 715,898 of CP058414.1, read as the reverse complement.
GTTACTGCAATCAAAGGTGAGTTCACAAGCCTAAAACGCGATATAAAAGTGTTAATGGATGACATGAACAAATCAATTGAAGACTCTAATAAGTTCATTGAGCAAATGAATAAAGCGGGCTAACCAACTCAAGCTATTAGTAAAAAAAGCCTACTTAAACGTAGGCTTTTTTGTGTAACCTCTTGTTACTTTTTAATGATTTATCTTAAATTTTATTTTGCTAAACTCACGGCAAAGAATAAAAAGTAAGCATGGTATGCATTTAAAAACTCTCTCAACACTTATTGCAGCAGCACTCTTGAGTGCATGCAGTAATTCAAACACTGTTAATGTTATTGCCGGTGAAGGCACCATCACTCCATTAAAAACCGAGGGTGAGTACGAAGGTCGCTACCACAACCTTTATCCTGGTGATAAACAATACCCAACAACCTGCACTGACAATTGCTATGAAGCGTCAGAACTACTCGTGTGCGACGACAGCAACTCACAATGCCAATATCAAGCACAGCAAAATGTACCTGCAATCAACTCAGGCTTTAAGGTTCGTTGGTTAGGCCATGCTAGCTTTTATATTCAGTCACCCAATGGTGAACAGCTGTTGTTTGACCCTGTTAAGGATCAGTTTGATTCACCCGTAGACTTAGCCTTTAAGCTAGCAGGGGGCATCTATCGCAAACCCGGTTTTTGGCCATCAAAAGTACAACTTAATGGCTTAGATGCGGTAATGTACTCACATATTCACTATGACCATTTTAACAAAGCGGATATAGAAGAAATTGGCAATGCTCCGCGCTATTTAGTGCCATTAGGGTTTGCAGATAACTTCCCGACGGGTGGCTTTAATATTTCAGAAATGGCATGGTACGCAAGTACACAAATTAATGACTTAACTGTTAATGCGGTGCCAGCGCACCATTTTAGTAGCCGTATTATGGTGCCTTTCATTTACGACGACCACAACAAAGATCTCTGGAATGGCTGGTTACTAGAACAAAATGGTAAAACCTTATTTTTTGCTGGCGATACCGGTTACTCAAAACATTTTCAAGATATTAACCAAAAATATGGCGAGATTGATGTGTGTTTGCTGCCGATAGCTTCCTATTACCATGAAGAAAATGGCAAATGGTATCGTTATGTTCACACAACGCCAGAAGATGCATTAAACGCGGCAGAGGAACTAAGCTGTAAAGTGATGATCCCATGGGGTTATGGCAACTCAAGCTGGCAAATGGGTGATCACTCGAGTCACTCTGCGTTATTGAGATTACTACATATGCAAAAGCAAATGAACAGCCAAGTTCCTCTTTACATATTAAATGAAGGCGAGCAAGTGTCACTGTAGCGACACCTGCAAGCATTACATCGTATGTTTGAGCAATGAGTCACGTAAAGCTAGCATAAGTTTATGCGCGCTTCCTGCAGACATGGCTAATGGGTTAAATTCGCTGGTCCCTGAATATTTAAGATTAATAGGGCTTACTTGTTTAGTGTAAGGAATATAACCCATAGACCAATTTTCAAATTCCCTTTCATAAATTTCACAATAATTCAGCATGATAATATTACGATGACGCTTGTCATTAAGAATACGATGATAAGTCTCATTCACTGCTTTTCGTGACCCTTCGAGGCATTGCATAAAATGAGAACTATTAAAACAAAGTAGCCCTGTTACATTACATTTAGCATTATTCTGTTTAGCTTTCTCTAGAATATTTTCGATGTCATTAGGTCCAAATCCATCGCTAATTTCACTTGTGTAAATCAGTCTAACTAAATACATCTTACTCTCCTGCAAGGTAGATTTAGAAAACATAGTACAAGTGGGGGGGTTAGTAAAAAGTTGCGAGTTGCTCAATAAACTAATTAACTAGGTTAGAAATACAAAAAATAAGCAAAGCTATAGCTCTAATAGCAATGTTGGAACAATTCACTCCTAGTGAATGAGCTTAGGCTAAATTCCAGTGGCATTAACTTTGTTATGGAAGTATTTTCCTAAAATTCCTGTAGGTAGCAATAAAACATTAATCACTGTGGTACGAAATATTACGCCAACAAGAAAAGTAATATCAAGGTCAGGATTACCATCCCACTCAGGTTGGGACATTAGTTGCGGCACATAGTGTAAGTCACTTGCGATCTGACGGCTGACGGCTGACGGCTGACGGCTTACGGCTTACGGCTTACGGCTTACGGCTTACGGCTTACGGCTTACGGCTTACGGCTAATCATACAACAAAAAACCGCCGTATTTTTCAATACGGCGGTTTTAATTTTGAAAAACTAAAAGACCTTATTAGTCTTTAGCTGCACGACTCGCACGTTTACGCTCACTTTCAGTTAAGTGACGTTTACGAATACGGATGCTCTGAGGTGTAACTTCCACTAACTCATCATCATCGATGAATTCAATCGCTTGTTCAAGCGTATAGTTAAGTGGTGGTGTTAGCGTTTGTGCTTCATCTGTACCAGATGCACGAACGTTAGTAAGTTGCTTACCTTTAAGTGCGTTTACTGTTAGGTCGTTATCACGGCTGTGGATACCGATAACCATACCTTCGTAAACTTCAACACCGTGACCGATGAATAACTTACCGCGGTCTTGTAAGTTGAATAATGCGTTAGTAAGTGCTTTACCAGTTGCGTTTGCAATCATTACACCATTCTTACGCGCACCGATAGTACCGCCTTTATGTGGACCGTAGTGATCGAATGTGTGGTAAAGAAGACCAGAACCAGACGTTAATGTCATGAATTCAGTTTGGAAACCAATTAAGCCACGGCTTGGGATCATAAAGTCCATACGTACACGGCCTTTACCATCTGGAGACATGTCTGTTAGTTCACCCTTACGAAGACCAATTTGTTCCATGATAGAACCTTGGTGCTCTTCTTGACAGTCGATTGTAAGTGTTTCGTATGGCTCTTCTTTTTGACCATCAACTTCACGAAGGATTACTTGTGGACGAGAAACCGCAAGCTCGTAACCTTCACGACGCATGTTCTCGATTAAGATACCTAAGTGTAACTCACCACGACCAGAAACACGGAAGCTATCTGGATTGTCAGTTTCTTCAACACGTAGTGCTACGTTGTGTACAAGCTCAGCTTGTAAACGCTCAAGGATGTTACGTGAAGTTACGAATTTACCTTCTTTACCAGCAAATGGTGATGTGTTTACAGAGAACGTCATTGTTACTGTAGGCTCATCAACGCTTAGCGGTGGTAATGCTTCAACGGTATTTACATCACAGATAGTGTCTGAGATTTTCAGCTCACCCAGACCTGTGATAGCAATGATGTCACCCGCGCCTGCAGATTCTGCTTCATGACGCTCAAGGCCTAAGTAGCTCATTACTTGGCCAACTTTACCGTTACGCTTAGTACCGTCTGCACTAACAATTGTTACTTGTTGGTTAGGACGAACAGTACCACGCTTGATACGACCTACACCGATAACACCGATGTATGAGTTGTAGTCAAGCTGAGAAATTTGCATTTGGAAAGCACCTTCAGGATCTGCATCCGGTGGAGATACTTCGTCAACGATCATCTTGAACATTGGTTCCATGTTATCTGATGGCTCGTCTAAATCCATTGTTGCCCAGCCGTTGATCGCTGATGCATAGATTACTTTAAAGTCTAACTGTTCGTCAGTTGCACCTAGGTTATCGAATAAATCGAAAACTTGGTCCATAACCCAGTCAGGACGTGCACCTGGTTTGTCGATTTTGTTGATAACAACAATTGGCGTTAAACCTTGTGCGAATGCTTTTTGCGTTACGAAACGCGTTTGCGGCATTGGACCTTCTTGAGCATCAACAAGTAGTAATACTGAGTCAGCCATCGAAAGTACGCGCTCTACTTCACCACCGAAGTCGGCGTGTCCTGGGGTGTCTACGATATTGATATGGTAGTCGTTCCAAGAAATAGCTGTGTTCTTAGCTAAAATGGTAATACCACGCTCTTTCTCAATGTCGTTTGAGTCCATTACGCGCTCTTCGTTACCGCCGCGCGTTTCTAATGTGCCTGATTGCTCAAGCAGTTTATCAACCAAAGTTGTTTTACCGTGGTCAACGTGGGCGATAATCGCTATATTTCTTAACTTTTCGATGCTCATATTTTTTCTCAGAGAAATTGAATCTCATTGATCCTGCAAGATCTACGCAGTCACCTGCGTTTTCACCAGATGTCCCAGCATAGGATTTAAAAGGGCGCATATTATCCCTTAATAATGGCATGGATGAAAGTTTATCCAATATAAATTTATAAACTTTCTTCAGGCTTTTTATAAGTATCTGTTTTATAAATGACAAATTTATGAAAATTAAAGTGAATCTGAACGCAAAACTGGCGAAAATTTAGTTTTTGAACCATATTTTGGCACTAAATCGTGTTCATAGCAGAAAAATTGGCACGCGCAATAATTGTGCAAAAATAAGGTTGCACTTTTTATGCACCACAATGAACTTTTTATGCACCAACTTGGTGCTTGAAGAGTTAACAAAACTGAGCCGTGTTTATTTTTATAAGCCTAAACAATGTGTTAAAAACATGGCACGAAACCAGCTTACAATAGCGAAAAGCAATAATGCAGCAAAAATAAAACCCAACAATTGGAGGACACATGTCACAATCGGTTTTAGATTTTATCAAAGAAAATGACGTTAAGTTCATTGATTTACGCTTTACTGATACCAAAGGTAAAGAACAGCATGTTTCTATTCCTCATCACCAAATTGATGAAGATTTCTTCGAAGACGGCAAAATGTTTGACGGTTCTTCAATTGCTGGTTGGAAAGGTATCAATGAATCAGACATGGTACTTATGCCTGTGCCTGAGTCTGCGAAAATGGACCCGTTTTCTGAAGAAGCTACACTAATCATACGTTGTGACGTAGTTGAGCCTTCAACACTTCAAGGTTACGAGCGTGACCCGCGCTCTGTTGCAAAACGCGCTGAAGAATACATGCGTTCTACAGGTATTGCTGACACTGTGTTATTCGGCCCTGAACCAGAATTCTTCCTATTTGACGATGTTAAGTACAAATCAGACATGTCTGGTTCTATGTATAAAATCGATTCTGTAGAAGCAGCTTGGAACTCAGATAAAGATTACGAAGGTGGCAACATGGGTCACCGTCCAGGTGTTAAAGGCGGTTACTTCCCGTGTTCACCTGTTGATTCATCACAAGACTGGCGTTCAGCAACTTGTTTAGTTCTTGAAGAACTTGGTCAAGTTGTAGAAGCTCACCACCATGAAGTAGCAACTGCAGGTCAAAATGAAATCGCAACGCGCTTCAATACAATGGTATTAAAAGCTGACGAAATCCAAGAGATGAAATATGTTATCCATAACATGGCTCACTTATATGGTAAAACAGCGACTTTCATGCCTAAGCCAATTGTAGGTGATAACGGTTCAGGTATGCACTGTCACCAATCTTTAGGTAAAGATGGTGTAAACATCTTCGCTGGTGACAAATACGCTGGCCTTTCTGAAGAAGCTCTTTACTACATCGGTGGTATCATCAAGCACGCTAAAGCAATCAACGCATTTGCTAACGCGTCTACTAACTCATACAAGCGCCTAGTTCCAGGCTTCGAAGCACCAGTAATGCTTGCATACTCTGCACGTAACCGTTCTGCTTCAATCCGTATTCCAGTGGTACCGTCTGCAAAAGCACGTCGTATCGAAATTCGTTTCCCTGATCCAACAGCAAACCCATACTTAGCATTCTCAGCAATGCTTATGGCGGGCCTTGACGGTATCAAAAACAAGATCCACCCTGGCGATGCAATGGACAAAGACTTGTACGATCTACCTGCTGAAGAAGCTGCTGAGATCCCACAAGTTGCATCTTCTTTATCTGAAGCACTTGCATCACTAGACGCTGACCGTGAGTTCTTAACTCAAGGTGGTGTGTTCACTGATGACCTAATCGATGCTTACATTGCTCTTAAGAGCCAAGAAGTTGAAAAGCTTAACATGACAACTCACCCAGTTGAGTTCGAAATGTACTACAGCGTTTAATTTAACGCTGTATCAGAATTATCTGAAAGATAATAAATGTGTGTTCTCAAGCCCGCTTTGCGGGCTTTTTTAATGGTAATTGAGCGGGTTCTACTCTACAGTTTTATTTAAATAAAAAATGCAGGGTTGCAGGGTGAAAAGCACAACTTTATTAGTATTATTGCTGATTTTTATAAGCTTTTTTGGCTATAGCGCAGCGCAAAAAGTATATTCTTGGAAAGATAAGAACGGCGTTTTAGTATTTTCTGATACACCGCGACCTGGTGCTATCGAAGTAAAAATAAATACCCAAAATTTGACTATGCCAGCTACCGATACCAGTATACTTGATAGGGGCGCGCCAAACACCACACCTATTAAATTTAAAGTCAGTATTTCATCTCCTAAAAACGAAGCCACTGTTCGCGAAAATACCGGCTCTGTATACGTTACTGCGCGAATTAGCCCACGCTTTGAAACAGGGTTTAAAGTACAGCTTTTACTTGACGGTACGCCCCATAGTGAACCTAGTAATAGTACGACCTTTGCACTAAGAGAGGTCAACCGCGGTGAACACACATTACAAGCAAAACTTTATGATGCTAATAATAAACTCGTTTCGGTTAGCCCAATCAGCACCTTTTTCATGCATAGAGCTTCTGTAATTAGTGGAAACTAATATTTCAACTTAACGTCTCGCAACGCAAAAAGAATATGCTAAGCTGCAATAAATCGAAACGCACTAAAATGGTGCAACCATGCTCAGTGATACACACTTTAATTCTGAATTGCTCGACAGTATTTGGAAAAATTTAAGTACTGCCGTTATTCTACTCGACCATGATTTTAAACTGGTTTATGCCAATGATAGCGCCAGTGAGCTTTTAGGTTTAGGCCCGAAGCGAATCATCAATCAACCTTTCGACAATTTATTTAACTACCACTCAATAGACTTAAAGCGCATAGCTCAGTATTCATTATTCGATGGTGTCGATTGCCATCAGCATAGAGCTGACGTAGTGTTCGTTGATTCTCGTCATGCAAAATTGACCATTAGTACACGACGTATAAGTCACAACGATAGTCACTATATATTGTTCGAATGCCGTCAAATGGATGATGAAATCCGTCACGATCAAGCCTCTAATCAAATGCATCAATATCAAGCTGCACGAAACTTAATTCGTGGTTTAGCACACGAAATTAAAAATCCTTTAGGTGGAATTCGCGGAGCGGCGCAATTATTGCAGTATGAGGTTGATCAGCAAGAACGAGATCAATGTGCTGAATTAATCATTGAACAAGCCGACCGTTTACGCGAGCTTGTAGACCGTTTACTTGGTCCGAATCAATTGCCACATAAATCTTATGGCAATATTCACCAAGCTTTAGAGTCAGTGATTAAACTGAGCATGTTAGACAACAATGCCAATATCACTTTAGTGAAAGACTATGATCCAAGTATACCAAGCGTATACATCGATCAAAGTAAAATTCAACAAGTGGTACTGAACATTATTCGTAATGCACAACAGGCACTCGTTGATGGTGGTGAGATAAGAATAAAAACCCGCATCAATCATCAACACAGACGCCCTGGTAAAGCACCGAAAAAGACCTTGCTGATACAAATTTCAGATAACGGCCCAGGTATAGACAAGAGTTTACGTGAAACCTTGTTCTACCCAATGATCACCAACAAAGAAAATGGATCAGGGCTTGGTTTATCGATAGCGCAAACCTTGGTTGACCAACATGACGGCCACATTGATTGTGACAGTTGGCCAGGCCATACAGAGTTTAATATCTATTTGCCTTTTACGGATTAATGGTTTTTTGGAGTAGTCATGAAAACAGTCTGGTTAGTTGATGATGATGCCTCAATTCGCTTTGTACTAGAAAAAGCGTTGGCACGTGCAGGATTTGAAACTGAAAGCTATGCAAACGCACAAGATGTGCTTAATGCATTAAAGTTTAGCCAGCCCACGGTATTGGTATCTGATGTGCGTATGCCAGGTATGGATGGTATGGCGTTACTTGAAACCATTGCTGAACAAAACCCGGGCTTACCGGTGATCATCATGACTGCTCACTCTGACTTAGATTCGGCGGTTAATGCATTCCAAAAAGGCGCATTTGAGTACCTTGCCAAACCGTTTGACTTAGATGAAGCTGTAGCGCTGGTAGAAAGTGCATGCCGAGCTAATTCCACGAAAAAAACTAAGCGAAAACAAGCACCACAAACTAATGCACATATAATAGGTGAAGCACCCGCTATGCAGGAGGTGTTTCGCGCGATTGGTAAATTATCAGCATCAAGTATGAGTGTGTTGATTAACGGTGAGTCAGGTACAGGTAAAGAGCTTGTCGCCAGTGCCCTTCATAATCACAGTCCACGCAAAGAAAACCAATTCATCGCCCTGAATATGGCTGCAATTCCTAAAGAGTTAGTAGAGTCAGAGTTATTTGGTCACGAAAAAGGCGCATTTACAGGGGCAGACAGCATCCGTAAAGGCCGCTTCGAGCAAGCAAATGGCGGCACCTTATTTTTAGATGAAATTGGTGACATGCCACTCGACGTACAAACACGTTTATTGCGCGTTTTAGCTGATGGCGAGTTTTATCGTGTTGGTGGTCATCAAAGCATTAAAGTTGATGTACGTATTATTGCTGCTACGCACCAGAATCTAGAAGATTTAGTAAAACAAGGCAAATTTCGTGACGATTTATTTCATCGTTTGAATGTTGTGCGCTTACGCTTACCTGCCCTACGCGAACGTACTGAAGATATTGAACGACTAGCACAACACTTTTTACATAAAAGTGCCAAAGAGCTACAAGTTGAAAGCAAAATATTAAGCCCAAAAGCCACAGAGCAGCTACGCTTGTTTAATTGGCCTGGTAACGTGCGACAACTAGAGAATACTTGCCGCTGGTTAACCGTAATGGCACCGGGTGAGCTTATCAGTGAACAAGATTTACCACCGGAGATTGTTGCTGTCGAGCCTACTGAGCAAGAAGGTGATTGGCTGGATGCATTTCAACAATGGCTTAACCTTGAACTTAAGCAAGGCAAAACAAATATTTGGCCAGCTATTCAAGCTCAACTTGAAACTCGCTTGATTAAAACAGCTCTTGCCAACTGTGCTGGCCACAAGCAAGAAGCCGCAGTAAAGATTGGCTGGGGTCGCAATACATTGACCCGCAAGCTAAAAGAGCGCAATATTAGCTAATTTTAAGCTATACCGATGTGAGTCAATGAATTTAATCGAGCACATTCCACTCATTAAACAAATGGAAATTATTAACAGATTGCCGTTTTTTAGGGAGTTTACTCTCAGTGAGCGACAAGTGTTATTAGAGTCCTTCAGTCATTTATATTTGGTCAAACAGGGCCGCGCAGTTTTCAAACAATATGATACTGATAAACGACTTTATATTGTGCTAAGTGGCTCACTCATGGTGTTCAAACAAAGTCACTTACTTGAACTTGGCACAATCGAGCCCGGTGAGTTTATCGGTGAAGGCGCATTTATTAATAACCGAGAGCACAGCACCAGTGCACGCGCTAGAGTCGATACCATTTTGTTAGCTATCACCCCTGAAGCACTCATCCGCTTACCCAATGTGATCCGCGAGAAAATTAAAGATCGCATAATCGAAGGCATGAGTGAGCGTATTACTAAACTCAGTAATTACCTCGAATCAGGTAGTTAGTCCATATACACCACTTGCAATGAGCAATTCAACCAACTGGGCTTATTAACGCGAGCCGTATAACGATAAGTATCAGATGGTTTTAGACCAAAAGGGGTACTCACTTTTGGCGTTAAATGACTGTATGTTTGCGAGTAATTTTTATAATAAATGACTAAGTAGCCATATAAATAATCCCAATCTAGTGAGACTTTTCTACCGCTTGCAAGGGTAAAGTGTGCCTGCTTGTCATTAAATGTAACAGCAAGATCATTGTACTTGTCTTCAACACATCCAGTGGTGAGTACACGAGTCGGCATAGTAAAACTAGTTGCAGTATTTTTAGCTCTTAAGTAAAAGCCAATATTTCCATGATTGTAAAAGTGATTGGCATCTGTGGTGTACTTAATTTCAGCTTGATAACCCAGCCCCTGCATAATTTCTGCAAGTTGCTCGGTTTCATGAGTCAGAATTTTATCGCTCGATAACATTAAGGTCGCATCAGCAAAGTCTCTTGGAATAGGTAGCTTTGTGTATTCATAAGGTAAGCTTTGCTTATTTAAAGCTTGCTCTAATGTGTGCAGCTGTTGTTCATCAAGTTTTTCAGTGTATACGTACACTGTTGGTTGCTGACAACCTGCCAAAATTAAAAATAGGGCTGCTGAAATTATCCTTTTCATTTTCTTTCTCACTTTGGATTACAACTGTAGTCTAAAGTGAGAAAAACAATAAATCAATTAATTAAGATGTTTTTTCAGCCAACTATTAACACTTTGACGGGTATATAGAATATCTTTAAATAAACGGTGGGTTTGATGCTGGAGCAGTTTTTCTTTATTTGTTTCCCCTGAACTCAGCTGGCTATGATTATCATTAAATCGCGAAATTAACGCAAAACCTTGTTCTGATTTTTCAGGCTGAGACTTAATTGTTTGTGTTAACAAAGCTCGCACATCATCTGCTGCAAGCAATGACGAATCTTGCAAACCCATTAACTCTTTTCTTAGCGCTGATCTTACGCCCATTACAACTTCTCCTGAACGAATAAAAAATGAAATGGACATGCATTTAGCAATTTGTACACCAATTCCAAACGCGCGCAGTGTACCCAGTAAATACTGCAGTTTTTTTACTGTTTGTAAAAGTTTAAGATTATTTATTACTGTAAATTTTAACCGCTTGAAGAGCTTAAAAATTTAATCTTGGTTCAATTGAGTGCTAGGCTTTATAATGGCTGCGATTGAATTAAGAGAGACCAACATGAACGAAGATTTCATCGAAATTGAACTAGAAGAAGAGCCAATAGAACTATGCAACTTGCTAAAAGTGCTCGACCTAGTCGAAACAGGTGGCCAAGCAAAAGCCTTAATTGGTGAAGGTTATGTTGGGGTTAACTATGAAATTTGTACAATAAAGCGGAAAAAATTATACAGTGGTGACGTGCTGGCTTTTGATGGTGAGTTGTTCCAACTTACATTAAGTGAAGATGCTACACCGAACCCTCGCCCACCGGAATCTGTTCAAAAAGCACAACCACAAAACAGTGAAGAAGCGCCAAAAAAATCAAAGCGTAAACGTACTAAAAAGCCAAAAGTGGACGAAAAAACCGGCCGCCGCCCTATCTCTTTTGGTTAACTAAATCTTGCTTAGTTAGCATAAATCACCTTTAATTGGATGCGATAATAACAACAATAAAAGGTGATTTATGGCTCCTCCGTCTTGGCTCAAGCCACTTGCTTGGGCAGCATTTGTTTGGAATCTTTTAGGCGTCATTGCATTTGTAATGCAGCTGTTGATAACACCCGAAATGATTAGCCAACTCCCTGAAGCACAACAAGCCGCATACCGCGACATCCCGCTCTGGTCAACGGCTGCCTTTGCAATAGCCGTGTTTGCAGCAAGCTTTGCGAGCATTTTATTACTCGCCAAAAAAGCCCTTGCCAGAGAGTTATTTTTAATCTCGTTTATCGCTGTATTAGTCCAGCAATATTATAATTTTGTGGTGATAGATAGCCTTGCCATGTTTGGTACTAGCGCATTAGCAATGCCATTCTGCGTGATCGTTATTGGTTTACTATTACTGTTTATTAGCCATAAAGGTAAACAACAAAACTGGCTCAACTAAAAGCACTTATTTCTGAGGGTAGTTTAAAATAACTACCCATTTATCTGTCCCTATCCCTTGAAATAAATCACATCGGCATCAACTATATTAGATAGCATATTTTTTCATCAGCTAGATGAATTTCTCAGCTGGTATTAAGTTTGCAATAACGCTGTGTCAATTTCGAAAAGGAAACAACAAGGCAAGCCAAACTGCTTGCTCAAACCACAGGGGCAAATAATGAATAACAGTTTTGATACCCAAAAGCAGCTTACGATTAATGGTGAGCAATATCATATTCACTCTTTACAAGGGTTAGGCGACAAAGCAAAACGTCTGCCATTCTCATTAAAAATCTTACTTGAAAACCTATTGCGCAATGAAGACGGCGTAAATATTAAAAAGCAAGACATCGATGCCTTATTAAACTGGGACCCACAAGCCAAACCGTCAGCAGAAGTGGCGTTTACGCCTGCTCGTGTTGTAATGCAAGACTTTACAGGTGTTCCAGCCATTGTTGATTTAGCTGCGATGCGTGATGCCATGGAAAAACTTGGTGGCGACCCTGCGAAAATTAACCCGCTATCGCCTGCCGAGCTGGTAATAGACCACTCAGTGCAAGTTGATGGCTATGGTGAAGATGGCTCATTCGACTTAAATGCGAAACTTGAATATGAGCGTAACAAAGAGCGTTACGAATTTTTACGCTGGGGACAAACCGCCTTCGATAATTTGAAAGTCGTGCCACCAGCTACCGGCATCGTACACCAAGTTAATTTAGAATATTTAGCCCGTGTGGTGTTTAACGATAGTAAAAATGGTAAATCACTCGCCTACCCAGATACCCTAGTCGGAACCGATTCGCACACCACCATGATCAATGGTCTTGGGGTACTTGGTTGGGGAGTGGGTGGTATTGAGGCTGAAGCCGCAATGCTTGGTCAACCAATCAGCTTACTCATTCCACAGGTCGTCGGCTTTAAGCTCAATGGTCGCCTGCCTGAAGGTACGACCGCAACAGATCTTGTGCTAACCGTGACAGAAATGCTGCGCAAGCATGGCGTCGTGGGTAAATTTGTTGAGTTTTATGGTGATGGTCTTGCTGATTTACCACTTGCAGACCGTGCAACTATCGCAAACATGGCGCCGGAGTATGGAGCAACCTGCGGTATTTTCCCAATCGATGATGAAACCATTAACTACCTGCGTTTAACAAACCGCGATGACAAACAACTTAAACTCATCGAAGACTATGCGAAGCATCAAGGCTTGTGGCGTAATCCTGGCGATGAAGCTCATTATACCGACACACTTGAGCTATCGCTTGATGATGTAGTGCCGAGCCTTGCCGGCCCAAAACGCCCGCAAGATAGAATCGCCCTAGACAAAGCTGGTGATATCATTGGTGAGCACTTAAAAGGCTTCCAAGATGAGCGCATGCAACACCGTGATAAAAGCGATGTTCAAGAGGCTCGCATTGAAGATGAAGGCCCAGCAACCAATCCTGATGAGCCAGTGAACGAAGCGCAATATATGGGTGCAGCTAAAGTTAACTTTAAAGGCGAAGAGTTTGAGCTTAAAGATGGTGCTTGTGTGATTGCAGCAATTACGAGCTGTACAAACACCTCAAACCCAAGTGTTATTTTAGCTGCAGGTTTAGTTGCTAAAAAAGCCAAGCAATTAGGCTTAAAGGTTAAGCCATGGGTAAAAACCTCACTTGCTCCAGGCTCACAAGTCGTGACTGATTACTTGAAAAAAGCCGACTTAATGGATGATTTAGATGCTTTAGGCTTTAATCTTGTTGGTTATGGTTGTACAACCTGTATCGGCAACTCTGGACCTTTAGCTGATGAAATCACTGATGCAATTCAAAAACATAAACTAGTAGTCAGCTCTATTTTATCGGGTAATCGTAACTTTGAAGGCCGTATTCACCAAGATGTGAAAATGAACTTCTTAGCGTCACCACCACTTGTGGTTGCATACGCTATAGCTGGTCGTACAGATATAGACGTTTATAACGAGCCCCTTGCACAAGATCCTAATGGTAATGACATTTACCTAAAAAATATCTGGCCAAGTGTCAGTGAAGTTAGCGAGCTAGTCCGTGAAACAGTGACCAAAGAAATGTTCGCATCAAGCTATAGCAATGTGTATCAAGGCGATGATCATTGGCAAAAAATTCAAATTCCTGATGGCAAACTTTATGATTGGGATGATGCGTCAACCTATATTAAAAGAGCGCCATTCTTTGATGGCATGGAGATTGAGCCTCCAGGGATCCCAAGCATAAGTGGTGCACGCTGTTTAGCTAAACTAGGTGACTCAGTAACCACTGACCATATTTCACCAGCGGGTGCGATTAAAGCAGATGCCCCAGCAGGTCTTTACTTGCAAGAGCATGGCGTACAAAAAGCACAATTTAACTCATATGGTTCGCGCCGTGGTAATCACGAAGTAATGATGCGCGGCACCTTTGCCAATGTGCGTTTACGTAATCTATTAGCACCGGGTACTGAAGGCGGTGTTACCCGTATACAACCAAACGATGAGCTCGCTAGTATTTATGATGCAGCCATGCAATATCAACAAGATGGCACGCCACTCATTATTTTAGCAGGCGCGGAATATGGCACAGGTTCATCACGAGATTGGGCAGCTAAAGGTTCACTATTACTTGGTGTTAAAGCCGTTATTGCACAAAGTTATGAGCGTATTCACCGTTCTAACCTCATTGGTATGGGTGTATTACCACTGCAATTTAAAGAAGGTGAAAGCTATGAATCACTGGGCCTAACAGGTCAAGAGTCATTCGATTTTGAAGGTTTATACGACAAAACCAATGAAGTAAGCGTAATTGCCACTAACAGTGAAGGCAAACAAATTAGCTTTAGTGTTGATGTGCGTATAGACACCCCTAAAGAATGGGATTACTACAAGCACGGCGGTATTTTACAGTATGTACTGCGTAATATGCTGGCTGAGCAGTAATTGATTTAAGTTAACTAAGGGGCTGAATTTTCAGCCCCTTTTTTTGTTTAAAACACCAATTAATTGCAGTTTAGACCAACACAATTATTTACAAAAAATGAAAAGCACATAAAAATCAGCATGTTAAAATTGGACCATAGTTTGCAAATACTAACCAGATAAAAATCACAATAATTTTGGAATCCATATGACTATTGCCTCATTCAAACGCGCAATTTGCGCGACTGCCATCTCATCAAGTTTATTATTAACTGGCTGTGTTATTCATGTCTCTCCGGGTCAAATCGCAGAACAAAAACAACAAGACTTAAACGTTTCGGCTGCAGATATAAGCGAATTAAAAATTGATGCCGAAGCAGGTTCTCTGATCATCAAAGGCGACCATAACGCCACAGCTATCACTGTGAATGCCAATATCTATGCGGCTAAAGGCGATGAAACCTATACACTAACCCTCGAAAAGCACGGCGACACCGCAGAGCTTATCAGCAAGCTCAATAATGGTAGCTTGTCGTTTTACAGTGGTTCATCACCTCATATTGATTTAATTGTCTCTGTACCTAGCAACCTTAAACTGGATATCGATGATGACTCAGGTGACATCGTTATACGTGCAATGCAAAACGATATCAGCATTGATGATGACTCAGGATCAATTTTGATCGAAGGTGGTCACAATATTAATATTGATGATGACTCGGGCGATATTCGCATTAGCAATGTAAGTGGAAATATCAACATTGAAGATGACTCTGGTTCAATTATGATAGACCAAGGCCAAGGACGTATTGATATTGAAGATGACTCAGGAGATATCCGCATCGAGAACAGCCAAGGTCCAGCACGTATTATTGATGAATCAGGTAGTATCAGCGTTAAAACACTGGCGGGTGCACTTACTATCGAAGACGGCTCTGGTGATATAGATGTAAGACAAATCAAAGGACTTGTTATTATTACCGATGGCTCTGGCAGTATTTATGTTGATGACACACTAGGCCTGACAATTATCGAAGCAGGTTCAGGTGATTTAAGTATCGATAACATCAACGGTCCTGTAAAACTGGATAGATAATCAACAATTGCTTGATTTAGAACAATCTATTAAATAACCACAGCACCTACACTTTAATTAAGGCTAAAGTGAGGTGCTTGTATGACTGAACGAACCATCATTCGAATCTTAAAAACCTTCATCATTTTAGGTTTATGCTTAATCGTTTTGGGGCATTCTTTATTAGCCGGCAATTACTTAGGTGATAGCATGGGTGTGCATGGCATAATGATCAGCGCAGCGTGTATTGCTGTTGGTGTGCTATTCTCACTGCCAACAAAAATTTATCTCACTATTTTACTGATGAAAATGGAAAGTGACCTCACCGCACAGAACAAGCAAAGTTAATTGCCACCTTGCTCTTTTAGCTGCTTTTCAAGCTGCTTAGTACGCTGCTCCATGAGCTGTTTTACCTGCTCGGCTTCTTGCATCATCTTTTGTACATTTTTAGGGTCGTATACTCCAAGTGCTGAAGATTTTTCGTCAGCTTTAACTACTGCTGGTTGCTTTTCATCAGCTTGAAATGTCTCTGCCGGTAACACCGTTATGTCGTTCGGATCTAAACTTACCGCGGTACTAGCGTAATTTGGGTGAGGTGTATCAGCATAGTGCCACTGACCCTGTTCATCTTGCCATTTATAAACTAAAACAGGTGCATTTACATCTTTGTTAAAGTTCAATTTCTCAGTTAGTTTTTTAGCTTGAATGCTTAAGGTATCGGCACCCTGCGAAGCAAAATCACTCACATCATCGCTGACTTTTTCTGAGTAACGCTCAAACATACTAAGCTCTAGGTAAGGCCTACCGTCTGGCTTTTTAATGTAAAATAGCAGCGCCACACTGGTCAGTAACATCATAACGGCAAGATAACAAAAACGCTTAATCATTCCATTTACCTATTATTGGTAGTTACTCTCAATCTTAGCAAATTCACCAGTTGATTTAAGATTTTTAATAAACTTACTGAATTGCTCACTCATTCGTTTTCCTTTTTCATTATAAGCAAACTGTAGTTGCATCGGCGCTTTGCCAACACTGTAATCACTCACAGTGAATTTGTTAAAAATTTTATTCTTCGATTTATACCACTGTAGTGTATTTTTTGCGATGACGGCAACGCGTTGGTTTTGTTCCATATCAACCAAAGCGTTAAGCATTTCAATCTCAGAATAAAAGTCCTCGCGATGTAGCTCTCCTGAAGCAAACATAGATTCAAACTGCGGGTAGGTATAACCAAACCGAGCCATTAAAACATAGCCATTGAGCTTATCAAGTTTAGGAATATGGCAACCAGTTGGCATTACAAGAATATCCTCAACAACGGAAATACTATCACTCCAATAATATTGGTTGTTTCCTCGATACCATTGTTCAGACTCTAAACGAGCGTCGACTTTGCCTTCATCAAGTAAGTGCTGCGAGCGCACCTCTGGTACAAGGATATATTGAATATTATGATTGTATTTTTCAGCAAAACGAATTAATAGCTCATCAACAAGTCCCTTCTGGCCACTATCGGCGAAGTGATAAGGGGGATAATCTGTGTCATACAGCGCAACTTTGAGCATTTCAGCCCGAGTCAATGGCGCAATAATTAACAGTAATAAAGCAACAACACGAGTCATAGATTTCTCTCACAAAATTACGCCTGAGAATTGTATATAAATAATACAAAAAAAGCGCAACCTAGGTCGCGCTTTACGAAAATTCTGATAGGAATTTAGGATTAGATACCATCACCATCAATATGTAAGCCACATTCACGGTTTAAACCGAAGAAACGAGTCTCTTCTTCTGTCATTCCAGGCTCAAGTTTACGGGTCGTGTGTACATCCCCCATCGACACATAGCCTTGCTCCCAAAGTGGGTGATACGGCAAATCGTGCTTAGTTAGGTACTGATAAATATCTCGGTTGTTCCACTCAATAAGTGGATACACTTTCACTGTACCTCGGCTAATTTCAACAATCTGCTTATCAGCACGACTTGATGATTGGTCACGGCGTAAACCGCTAAACCACGTACCGGCTTCCAGTTCGTTTAATGCGCGGCTCATTGGCTCAACTTTATTAAGTTGATTGTACTGTTTGATGCCAGCTTCACCTTGCTCCCAAAGTTTACCAAACTTCGCTTCTTGCCACGCAGGACTAAGCTCAGCTTTATAAACTTTAAGATTAAGCGCAAGTCGCTCTGTCATTTGCTCGATGAACTGGTAGGTTTCAGGAAACAAATAACCAGTGTCAGTCAGTACCACTGGAATATCTGGCTGCTGTGATGTCACTAAGTGCAACATCACAGCCGCTTGAATACCAAAACTAGACGACAAAAAGTGCGTGCTTGGTAAGTTTTCAAGTGCCCACGCAACACGCTCCTCAGCGCTTTTATCAGCCAGAAGACCATTAATATCAGCCAGCATGGCTGTTTGGTCTTCTTTGCTCATCGTTAAGATGTCTTTAAATTCACTCATGGTTAATTCCAAACCTTAAAGCGGTGTCGCTTATAAAATTATGCGTGAAAATCGGTTACTGAAACTTTGACTTCAGCAACAATGCCTTTGCGAATTACAAAATCACCAAAACACTCACCGTCATTACGCTCACTTGCCCATTGGCCGATTAGCTTATCGAATGCGTCTAGGTATACCTCTTCGCCAACATTTTCTAAATACAATTTAGGAATACGCGTACCTTCACGGTTACCACCTAAGTACACGTTGTATTTACCCGGACCTTTACCAACAAGACCCGCTTCAGCCAACATTGCTCGGCCACAGCCATTCGGGCAGCCAACAACACGCATAATGATATTGTCATCACTAATTCCGTGCTTAGCTAATAGCGCTTCAGTCTTCTCAATTAAGCTTGGTAAATAACGCTCAGCTTCTGCCATCGCTAATGGACAAGTTGGTAATGCCACACACGCCATTGAATTTTTACGCTGCTCTGTATGACTGTCATCAATTAAGCCATGGTTGCGCGCAATCTCTTCGATCACGGCTTTTTGATCCGCAGGAACACCTGCGATGATCAAGTTTTGGTTTGCCGTCATACGGAAATCACCTTGGTGAATTTCTGCAATTTTACGGCAGCCTGTTTTAAGAGGTTGATTTGGGTAATCTAAAATACGTCCACTTTGGATAAACAGCGTTAAGTGGTGCTTACCATCAATACCTTCAACCCAACCGATACGGTCACCACGGTGAGTAAACTCATACGGGCGGCTCTGCTCGAACTGAACACCGGCACGTTTTTCAACTTCTGCTTTAAATACATCAGAACCTACACGGTCTAGTGTGTACTTAGTTTTCGCATTTTTACGATTTGAGCGGTTACCCCAATCACGCTGTACAGACACAACATGCTCAGCAATTTTTAGGGTGTGCTCAAGTGGAATAAAGCCAAAGTCATCCGCTTTACGAGGATACGTTGCTGTATCACCGTGAGTCATCGCAAGACCACCACCGACTAACACGTTAAAACCAACTAACTTGCCGTTTTCTGCAATCGCCACGAAATTTAAGTCGTTAGCATGAACATCCACTTCATTGTTCGGTGGAATTGTTACTGTGGTTTTAAACTTACGCGGTAAGTAAGTTGAACCTAAAATTGGCTCTTCAGTGGTTTCACTCTTTTCACCATCTAACCAAATTTCAGCGTACGCTTTGGTTTTTGGTAATAGGTGTTCAGAGATCTTAGCAGCCCATTCGTAAGCTTCTTGGTGAAGCTCAGACTCAACAGGGTTCGTCGTACATAATACGTTTCGGTTTACATCGCCAGCAGTTGCAATTGAGTCAATGCCCACGCTATTAAGCATTTGGTGCATGCCTTTAATGTTTGGCTTAAGCACACCGTGGAACTGGAACGTTTGACGCGTCGTTAAACGAATACTGCCATAGCTGGTTTTCTCTTCAGCAAACTTATCAATCGCTAACCATTGCTCTGGTTTGATGATGCCGCCTGGCATACGAGCACGTAACATAACGTTATGTAACGGCTCTAATTTTTGTTTAGCGCGCTCAGGACGAATATCACGGTCATCTTGCTGGTACATGCCGTGGAAACGGATCAGTTGGAAGTTATCAGCAGTGAAACCACCGGTGATCTCGTCTTTTAAATCTTGTTCAATTGTGCCACGTAAAAAGTTACTTTCTCTTTTCAAACGCTCGTTATCAGAAAGCTTTACGTTTTTGTCTTGTTCGCTCATGGTATTTCCTAAATTTGTTACAGTGACGGCTGTTAGCTTTTAAACGTGATTAGTACACGTCTTTCTGATAGCGATTTGCGCTACGTAAATCTTTTAAATATTGCTCTGCTTGTTCGTCATCTTTACCGCTATTTTCTTTAATGATATCAACAAGCGCCTGATGAACATCTTTCGCCATACGGTTTGCATCACCACAGATATAGAAATGAGCACCCGCTTCTAGCCAAGCAAATATTTCTTGGCTGTTTTTGCGAAGTTTATCTTGAACATATACCTTCTCGGCTTGATCGCGACTAAACGCCACATCCACTTTAGTGAGCAAGCCTGATTTCAAGTAACCTTGAATTTCAACCTGGTATAAGAAGTCTTGAGTAAAATGTGGGTTACCAAAGAATAACCAGTTTTTTCCGCTTGCTTCGCGAGCATCACGCTCTTGTAAAAACGCACGGAATGGTGCAATACCGGTTCCTGGGCCTACCATGATAATTGGCGTTTCATCATTAGCCGGTAGACGGAAATTATCGTTATGCTCGCTAAATACTTTTACTTTACAGCCTTCTTCTGCACGACGTGCTAAATAGCCAGAACAACCACCTAAGTGTTCGCTACCGAATGCATCAAACTCAACCAGCCCCACAGTTAAGTGAACTTCTTCTTCAACTTCGGCTTGGCTAGATGCAATCGAATATAAACGTGCTTGTAGTTTACGTAAGCAATCTACTAAAGTTTGCGCTTCAAGCTGAGCTGGGTTTTGACGAATAATATCGAAGATTTGGCGAGGTTCGATGTACTCACGCATTGCTGCTTTATCTTCAACTAACTTTAATAATTCAGGGTTGCCAGTTGCTGTTGCGTATTTTTCAACAAAACCTGGGTATGACTGGGTTAATTCTAATTTTTCGATTAATGCATCACGAATACTCAGCTCTTCGTCGCCTAATTTAATCGTGCTAGATGCATCGATTTGTGTAAGCGAAAGTACTTCATCTACAAGTGCTTCGTCATTTAAGAAGTAAACACCTAGCGAATCACCCGGTGTATAGGTGATGTCTGAACCTTCTAAAGAAATTTCAACATGACGAACATCTTTGCTTGAGTCACGACCCGTAATTTTTTGCACAACACTTAGTTCTGCAGCAAATGGATTTTGCTTAGTGTACTGACTTGCTGCTGGTGCAGCTGCCCCAAATGGCATAGCTACAACTTGACCACTACTCGTTTGCTGCGCTTTAAGATCTGGCTCGAACGCATCGAGAGCACCATCAATCCACTTCGCAGCTTCATCATCGTAATCAACGTCTAAGTCAGCACGCTGGAAAATAGTTTCTGCGCCAAGCTTGTTAAAACGCTCTTCGAAATCTTTTGCTGTTTGGCAGAAGAACTCGTAGCTTGAATCACCTAAGCCAATCACAGCCACTTTAACACCATCTAGTTTTGGTGCTTTTTTAGTAGTTAAGAATTCATGTAGGCTTTCAGCATCTTCTGGTGGCTCGCCCTCACCATAGGTTGAAACAACAACAGTAATGAACTTTTCTTTTTTCAGGGCAGTTGGTTTGTAATCAGCCATGTTTACTAGCTTAACAGTTAGACCGCGCGACTCTGCTTGCTCTTTTAACTTAGTCGCAACGCCTTTTGCGTTACCCGTTTGAGAGCCGTATAAAATAGTTAACGGTGCAGCATCACTAGCAGCTGGAGCGGCAGCAACACCACCCGTTATTGCACCTGCGTTGGCATTAGCAGCTAAGTAACCACTTACCCACGCTTGCTGAATTGGATTAAGTTCAGCCACTAAGCCTTGCAGCTTTTGTACTTGCTCTTGCGATAGCGGGCTCGCCGCTGCATTTAGTTGACTTAACAACATGAATTTATTCCTCGTAACCCTGAAAAGTTAACTGCGAAATGAACTTGCTACTGTCATTTCGCGAACAATTTTTTCGACTTTAAAGACCAAATAGAAATGCTTTAAAGGTTTATCTGAGCGTGAAGAATAACGAGGTCTGATACGATTAAAAAAGAATAGAATCTGCTTTTATATTCCATTTAGTTATTAATTTAGCATTTATCCAAAAAAAACATGTTAAAAGCAAAAACTCCTAAATAAGAAACTTTTATTAATTAACATTATTGCAACATAAGCCAATTAGCCTATACTCGCTGTGTTCATTTTGAGAACAGCAAAAACTATTAAAATATAAAAAGGAAACTACAATGTCACACGGGACATGTAATAAATATATGCTAGCCAGTGGCTTACTGTGTCTAGCGAGTTCAGCATTTGCAAATGTTAATAATGCCGACTTCGAAACTTGGTCAGCAAATAGCCCTGCAAGCTGGAGCATCATAGATAGCGGTATTAGTCTTAGCGCTAATAGTAATGTGGTTTACTCAGGTAATTACTCAGCGCAAGTCGTGGTAAATACTGGCACGCAAAGTAATACCGATTTACAACAATTAGTTGATGTTGTGGCGGGCGAAAGTTATGAGTTTTCTGCTTGGGTTTACCATACAGAAGGCGGCGTAAAAGCACGCTTAGTGGTTGATGGCTATCAAGGCTATTCTAATTCAGCATTAACTAATCAGTGGCAACAAGTCAGTTACCAGTATACAGCCTCTGCAACAACGTCTATTAATGTTGGCTTACGCTTTTATGACGTCGCAGGTTTTGATGGCAGCGAAGTAGTTTATGTAGATAACTTGGCACCAAGCACAGGCTCAACCCCACCTCCTATGGGCAGCTGCGCAGATAACCAAGTATCTTTGACCCTCACTACCGATAACTATGGGGAAGAAACCAGCTGGCAAATCACTAATAGCCAAGGTAGTGCAGTGGCAGCAGGCGGCAGCTATGCAGCAAATACTCAGTACAGTGAGCAAGCATGTTTAACTGATGGTGACTATACCTTTACTATTTTTGATAGTTATGGTGATGGCATATGTTGCTCTTACGGTAACGGTAGCTATAGCCTTTCGTCAGGTCAAACAGTACTTGCTAGTGGTGCAAGCTTCCAAAGCTCAGAAGCTACGCCGTTTAGTTTAGGTGATAGCTCAGGCGGCGGTGACGGTGGTGGTACGACACCAACTGAGCCAACTGGATACTATGTTACAACGCAAGGCCTTAGTGGTTATGCACTGAAAACAGAGTTATACAACATCATTAAAGGTCACAACTCGCAGGGCTATTCAGCAATTTGGAGTTTTTACGATGTTGCTTCACGCGATAAGTATTTTGAAAATGACAACTCAATTTTAGACCGTTATTCAGAAAACCCGGCAGGCCAAGACAGCTACAACTATGTTGCTGTGAGCGATCAATGTGGTACATACAACAGCGAAGCAGATTGCTATAACCGTGAGCATTCTTTCCCGAAAAGTTGGTTTGGTGGAACAGTTGAACCAATGAATTCAGACGTACATCACATTTTTGCCACTGATGGTTATGTCAACTCAAAACGTAGTAACTACCCATTTGGTGAAGTAGCTAGTGCAAGCTATACCTCTAGTAACGGCAGCAAATTAGGCAGCGCTGCTAGCTCATTAAATTACTCAGGAACGGTTTTTGAACCTATTGATGAATTTAAAGGTGACTTTGCAAGAGCGTATTTCTATATGGCAACACGCTATGAAAACGTGATTGGCTCATGGCAAAACAACACAACCTACAGTAACGCTGTACTGAATGGTTCATCAAATCAGGTATTTGAGAGCTGGGTCGTTGCTATGTTATTAAAATGGCATAATGAGGATCCTGTTAGCCAATTAGAGCTTGACCGTAACCAAGCTGCTTATGAACATCAAGGTAACCGCAACCCATTTGTGGATCACCCAGAATTTGTAGAAATGATTTGGTAACTTCGTTATGCCAAGGCGCTTAGTTTCGGCTAAGTGCCTTTTTAAACGACAAAACATGAGCTAACCCTCGAATACGTTTAACTGCTCGACGAGACGAATGTCATGTAACAAATGGTTATGCCTTACCGACAAAGTGTTTTCTGGTGTTGGCTGTATTTTGTAACCGAGGTGCTGTAAAACCAGTGTAAATAGCGCTTTCTGCTGGTAACCCATAGGTTGCCCATTTAATTGAAACTCTTCGATTACATTCTGCGCATAACTAGAATTATTTTGTAATGACTGCCAAATGTGCTTTTGCACTTGATAAACCTGTATCACTGACGTGTGATAGCAATTGATCTGTAGGCTTAATAAATAGTTTTCTAGTGAGCTCATAGGGATATCCATAACAAAAAAAATCACTTTAAAAGCTCAAGTTAAGTTGAGGTAAAGTGTTTTGTTATTATTTTTTACCCCATTTATTCATAATTTGTTTAAATAGTTTTGCTTCTTTATCTTCACAGGGTTTTGGGGATCCGCTTGGCACTCCAGATTTACCAAACACCGAATTAAGGTCAATGTCATAGCACTGACCATTAAGCATCTCGGTACGCTTGCTGCCATCGCCACTTTGCCAAACGACGGTTGCTTTATCAGAGACGGTTAATTGCGCAGGCACTGTAACCCTGCCTACAGACGAATTATTATGTGCGGCTTCAACCTGTCCAAATGCAGAGGCACTAGTAGCGCTATTTTCAAAATTAAGCTGTGGAATTGGCGCATAAGGGTTGAGCTTTTTAAAGGGTATCGCAGCTGTTTTTGAGTTTTCAGTGCTCACTTGTCTCTGCTCACTAACCAAGCTTTCAAGTGCTTTAGCATCTTTTACCTGTTCAGAGCCATTCTTCGGTATACCTTCTTTTTGCGGCACAGCCTTAGCCTCATCTGGCATTATTTGTGGCTGTTCTGGTGAAGGTTTTTCTTGGGTTTTCTTAACACTCGGTAACGCAGTTAAATCAACACTCACATAAGCGTTGATTACTTTTGGTGGCTCGGCAACTGAAGGCCGTTTCACAAATTTGCCATGTTGAATAAATAGCAGCAATAACAAAACATGCAGCGTAATTGAAATGATCCATGCTTTATAATTCCTTTTTAACACCCAAGCGCTCCGTTTTTGTTTATAAGAGTGACAAATGAACGAATAAGTTCATCGGAAATTAAGCGGTAAGCGGTAAGCGGTAAGCGGTAAGCGGTAAAAAACTAACTAATAACAAACTTGAGTCAAGTGTTCTCTATCTAAAACCCACCCATTCGATCTGCTTAAAGCTTAGGGCTTAAAACTTTTTCAGGCATAAAAAAACACGCTTTCGCGTGCCTGATTACTATAAATTTTAATTTCAGTTGCTTGCGGGAGCTGTGGCTAATGAGAGCGAACCGACAACCTGCGGCTCATGGCGCCTAAATTTCAGACATAAAAAAACACGCTTTCGCGTGCCTGATTACTATAAATTTTAATTTCAGTTGCTTGCGGGAGCTGTGGCTAATGAGAGCGAACCGACGACCTTCGGCTCATGGCGCCTAAATTTTAGGCATAAAAAAACACGCTTTCGCGTGCCTGATTTCTATAAATTTTAATTTCAGTTGCTTGCGGGAGCTGTGGCTAATGAGAGCGAACCGGCGACCTTCGGCTCATGGCTCCTAAATTTCAGGCATAAAAAAACACGCTTTCGCGTGCCTGATTACTATAAATTTTAATTTCAGTTGGTTGCGGGAGCCGGATTTGAACCGACGACCTTCGGGTTATGAGCCCGACGAGCTACCAGGCTGCTCCATCCCGCGCCTGAAATTGTAGATTTATTTAAAGTTGCTTTACATGACAACTTGGCTTCCAATTCAGAAAATTGGTTGCGGGAGCCGGATTTGAACCGACGACCTTCGGGTTATGAGCCCGACGAGCTACCAGGCTGCTCCATCCCGCGCCTGTAATTATTAAGTTTATTTTACTTCTCACTTAATTTAAGAAGTCAGCCAATTCAGAAAATTGGTTGCGGGAGCCGGATTTGAACCGACGACCTTCGGGTTATGAGCCCGACGAGCTACCAGGCTGCTCCATCCCGCGCCTGTAATCTCTAAGTAACGTTAACATGTTAACCATGCCTTGTTCCGAAGAGAGCGCTATAATATAGCAATTAAATTAGAAATCAAGCGTTATAATTGAAATAGAGCCTCAACCGAACAAAAAGCACACAAAACTACACTAAAATCCGCGCTGATGAGGACTAATCATTTTTTGCCATTCCCAATCAGGGTGCCCCATGACGATAAAGTCTGGATTCTCGGTACTTTCACGTTGATTATAAGTGAGTGGGTTAAATTCAGCATCCGTAATACATCCTCCGGCTTCTTCAACAATCACTTGCGAAGCGCCGGTATCCCACTCACCTGTTGGCCCTATTCGTAAAAAACAATCGGCTTTACCTTCTGCTATGATACAAGCTTTTAGTGAACATGAGCCTAATGCCACAGTCGCAAACTGAGTATTTAGATACTGGCTTACAGCTTCAATTTTTTGTCTGCGGCTTACAGCTAAGGTTAAATTATCGGGTGTTGCTACTGAAATTTGCTGATCTTGGCCATTTTCACGTTTAAATGCACCATTTTGGTAACTTGCAAAATAAGTTATTTGTTTCGCTGGCCAATGAATAACGCCAAGAACTGGACGATTATTTTCAACTAAAGCGATATTTACTGCAAAATCACCACTTTCGAGAATAAACTCACCCGTACCATCCATTGGATCAAGTAACCAATAACGATGCCAATCTTTTCTGTCTGCAAGTGCTGGAATGGGTGTTTCTTCTGACATAATTGGAATATCAGGTGCTATAGCCTTTAAGCCTGCCATTAATACATCGTTAGATGCTAAATCGGCCTTGGTGACCGGAGTATGATCTGACTTTTGCTCAGCACCAATATCATCCTGCTGATAAATTGCCATAATGGCATCGCCCGCTTGCTCAGCTAACCGAATGCACGGTTCTAAAAAATCATTCATTGCCCGCTCCCGACTCTAAGTACTTTGTTAATAATAGCAAAGCTGCGACACTTCGTGCTTCAGTAAAGTCTTCTTGTTGCAATAATGATTGCCAATCACTCATTGGCCATTTCACCACAACAAGCGGTTCTGGCTCATCACCAGGCAAGGTTTCAGGGTAAAGATCTTCGGCATACAAAATATGCATAGTGGCATTAAAGTAACTAGGTGCCATACTGACTTTTTTAAGTTCAGCGAAATGCTTAGCACCAAAGCCAACCTCTTCTTTGAGCTCGCGGTCGGCAGCTTGCTCAGGTGTTTCACCTGGGTCAATTAAACCTTTTGGAAAACCCATCTGATAATCATTGGTACCCGCACAATACTCTCGCACTAATAACAGTTCGTTATCGGCCGTTACAGGCACAATCATAACGGCACCTCTGCCACCGCCACGAATTCTTTCGTATTGCCTTTGCTCGTCATTTGAGAACTTCAATTCGAGAGATTCAACAGTAAATAGTCGGCTTTTAGCGACAACTTCATTAGACAAAATTTGCGGTGGTGTAGGATGCTTTTTCTGTGTCATTGGCATTAATTTGCTATCATGGCAGTTATGCTCATCATAAATCTTTTAAAGTGAATTGCCTATGTTAAATTGGTCAAAAATCGATACTGTGTTGTTAGATATGGATGGCACCTTACTCGATTTGCATTTTGATAATTACTTTTGGCTTACTGTTATTCCCGAGCAATATGCGCATAAACATAAAATCAGTTTAGACGAAGCAAAAGCTGACATTTTGCACCGTTATCAACAAGTTCACGGACAAATTAATTGGTACTGCTTAGATTATTGGCAACAGCAACTTGACTTACCAATTATGGCGTTAAAACGTGACATTCAACATTTAATCAGAATTCGTGAAGATGTTCCGCCATTTCTAACGGAACTAAGAAAAGCAGGCAAGCAATTGATCATGCTCACTAACGCACACCCAGATTGTGCCATGTTAAAGTTTGAACTAACTGCGATCGATAACTACTTAGATGGCGTGATCTCAACTCACCAATATGGCGTGAGTAAAGAGCATCAACCATTATGGCAACAAGTACACCAAGAATGGCAGTTTGATAAGGAACGGACTTTATTTGTGGATGACAGCCCGGCAGTACTCGATGCGGCAAAAGAGTTTGGTATTGGTCATATTCTTGCGGTTGCCAACCCAGATAGTCAGCAACCGCACAAGCAGTTCGATGGCTTTTTATCGACCATCGATTTTCGAGAGTTTATGCCCGTTATAAAATGAGCATAAACACGTTTATTTAGGGTAACGCTGCTCTAAGCCTTGGTATACAAGCTTTGCGAAATCCGCATGCTCTGTATCTAGGCTTTTTACCACTTCAACTAGGTGCTCATTATCTTCTTGACCGTTCCACACTTTGATATAACTACCGTCTTTGTAGCCATGATCTTGGCGGAAAAAATTCAAAGTGTTTTTACCTACGTAACCACGGTATAAATCGTCGATATCCATACCGATTTGTGCCATACAACCAGCAAATGCAGCAGCATTAAAGCTCTTTTCAGCGACAGCTGAAGCAGCTAATAATTCGAGTGTTTGTTTAAAGTCATCAGCTTGAACTGGCGCACTTAACTCTGCTTCAAGTTGTGCTGCTAACTGCTCATAGCTGGTTTCACCATCGATACGTAAAGATAAACCGAAATGGAAAATATCAACTAACTCTAAAATAACTTGTTCAGTATCTGGAGTTTGTTTCTTCCACCACTTCCAACCATAGTGATCAAGCATTTCAGCACACTCAACCCAAATTGCACGATACCATTCAAAACCTTGGCTAAACCATTGCTCATGTACTTTGGTATTCATCGCATTTTGCATCTCGAGCATGACAACGAGTTTTTGTAAATTAGCAGACATTTTTTATCCCAACTTGCATTTTTTATTTGCCTATATATTACAGTAAAGATGAAATAAATACCGCAACAATCAGGTCATCTTTGCAGTTGATAAAAATAACCGAGGAAGCCCATGTTTAAATCTCTACTTATTAGCGCACTGTTTGTGCTATCAAGCCAAGTTGTTGCTGCAACTGCCTCTAATATTGCCGAATCTGCAGAGCAAGTCAGTCCATTATTACCAGGATTAGCGGTGCCAAATGTTGAATTAAAAGACCAATACGGCAAAACCGTCTCATTAAGTGAGCGCTTTAAAGAAAAAACCACAGTGCTGATTGTTTATCGTGGTGGCTGGTGTCCATATTGTTCAAAACAATTGGCCAGCGTACAAAAAATAGAGAAAGAATTAGCTAATTTAGATGCGCAATTAATTGCCGTTTCGCCAGACAGCCCTGAAAAACTTGCTGAAACAAAAATTACAGCTCCTAGCTATCAATTGCTTTCTGACGACAGCCTCACTTTGGCGCAAACGTTAGGTTTAGCATTTTACTTAGATGACAAAACAGCAAAGATTTACCGCAATAAGCTTGGGGTTAACTTTGTGTCGCTAGATGGTGAAGCGAAAGTAGCGTTACCAGTACCTGCAGTGTTTGTAATCGACACAAATGGGTTAGTTCATTTTCAATATGCTAACCCAAATTACAAAGTACGTTTAACAGAGGATTTATTACTAGCAGCTGTTAAATCAGTGAGCGAACAATAAATTAGCAAGGGATAAGCAGAACATGCTTCTGCTTATCGGCCTTGTGTAAATTCTTGCCAAGATTCAATTAAATCAACAAAGTCTTCAAAGCCGCAGCCACTGCACAGGCCTTCTTCTTCAAGCATTAAATCATCATCTTGGTAGGCAACTAAGTCTTCATTATCTTGATGTAATGCATGTGCTTCGAATAATGCTTCGTCTTTACTTAAGATCAAATCAATTTCTTGACCTTGTAAGGTTAAAGGCTCATGGCAGGTGTTAACCGCAGCGATCAAAGCTTGCACCATCGCTATTTTTTCTTTACCAACTTCTTCGTTTAGCCAACGGCCTATGATGGCATGTTCAGAAGAAATTTTAATGCGTAAACCGCTAATAGGGTCGCGGATAAATTGATATTCCATGGAGAGTACTCATAATACATTATCTGCTAATTATACCGTTTGCAGCTAAACGTGGCGAGTTTTGCAACCTTAAAACAACACGAGCGCCTAAGTGGCGCTCGTGTTTGTGCTATTTAAATAGCTAGAGTCGCGATTTGAAGCGTGCAGCATCAATAATCGCCCATAGGTATACGATTGGCAGTAAAATAAAACCAACTGCCACATAAATTAGTGCACCACTAATAACCCATGCTAAAAAGAATGCAATAGCCGCCATTAAACGACCTTGTACCAATTGCCCTAAGCCAGGAAAAAAGATATTACATATTGCTGCGATTACATTACCGCCAGAACCTTGCTCTGCCATACTAACCTCTATAGTTTTTAATGATTATACTTTTAGTAAACATACTTTATGCCAACTTATTATGGCTTACAAATCAAAGCGTTAAAAAATAGCGTTTTTTTGATTTTAGTTCTTTTTGCTAAAAATCGGTCAAATTCACAATTTTTATTTACAATTTTAATGACTTGCCAAAATAGCTGTTTATAAAAACAGTATTTTATTTAGCCTTGCATAAACACCTGTTATACTCCACTCATTATAGATTGAAAAGGCGTAACGATGGACGTTTCTGAATTACTCGATGGCTTAAATGACAAACAACGGGATGCAGTCGCAGCCCCATTGCAAAACATGCTAGTACTTGCAGGTGCGGGTTCTGGTAAAACTCGAGTACTTGTCCATCGCATCGCATGGCTTATGCAAGTTGAGCAAGCTTCTGCATATAGTATCTTTGCGGTAACGTTCACTAACAAAGCCGCGAAAGAAATGCGCACCCGTGTAGAAGAAACGTTAAAAGCACCGGTTGGTGGTATGTGGATTGGTACTTTCCATGGCTTATCTCATCGTATTTTGCGCGCCCATCACCGTGAAGCGAACTTGCCTGAAAGCTTTCAAATCTTAGATTCTGATGATCAACAACGTATGATCAAACGCTTGCTTAAAGCGATGAACATCGATGACAAAAAGTGGCCTGCAAAACAGTTTGGCTGGTATATCAGTGCGAAAAAAGATGAAGGCCTACGTCCTAAAGACATTCAAGCCTACGATATTAACGAGCAAATGATGTTGAAAGTCTATGCTGCGTATCAAGAGGCTTGTGACCGCGCTGGTTTAGTCGACTTTGCAGAAATACTGCTACGCTGCTACGAAGTACTTAAGAATCATCCGACACTTTTACGTCACTATCAACAGCGTTTTGCCCACATGCTGGTAGACGAGTTTCAGGATACCAATACTATTCAATATGCTTGGTTAAAATTACTCGCGGGTAATACGAATAGTATTATGATCGTAGGTGATGATGACCAAAGTATTTATGGCTGGCGTGGCGCAAAAATTGAGAATATCAAACGCTTTTTAACTGACTTCGAAGCCGAAACCATTCGCCTTGAACAAAATTACCGCTCAACAGCAACCATTTTGAAAGCGTCAAATGCGCTGATCAAAAACAATGCTGAACGCATGGGCAAAAGCCTTTGGACAGACGGCAATGATGGTGAGCCTATTTCTGTTTATGCCGCTTTTAATGAATTAGACGAAGCACGCTTTGTTAGCAGCAAGCTACGTAGCTGGCTAAATGCAGGTAATGCATTACAAGACGCCGCCATTTTATACCGTAACAACGCGCAATCTCGTGTACTCGAGGAAGCAATGTTGCAAGAAGGCTTAAAATACCGCATATACGGTGGTATGCGCTTCTTCGAACGCCAAGAGATCAAAGATGCACTTTCGTATTTACGTTTAGTCGGTAACCGCCAAGATGATGCCGCTTTCGAGCGTGTTATTAACACCCCAGCACGCGGCATTGGTGATAAAACGTTAAGCCACATTCGTGATTGCGCGCGGAATGAGTCACTGCCGCTTTGGTATGCCGCAAAAGCAATTGTAGAGCAGCAGCACTTATCTGGCCGTGCAGCAAGTGCAGTCACTAAGTTCTTAGAACTTGTTGAACATATCGAAGATAAAATCAGCGATCTGACCTTAGAAGAGCAAGCTAAATACGCCATTCAAACTTCTGGGTTAATGGCTATGTATCAAGCTGAAAAAGGTGAAAAAGGCCGTGCTCGCGTAGAAAACTTAGAAGAGCTTATTAGTGCATGTGGCCAATATGAACTACCGGAAGATGAAGAATTCAGCTCGCCACTACAGGGCTTTTTGGCTTATACCTCACTAGAATCAGGCGAGGGCCAAGCCGATGAGCACGAAGACGCGGTTCAAATGATGACCCTGCACTCAGCAAAAGGCTTAGAGTTCCCGCTGGTATTTATGGTCGGTGTTGAAGAAGGCATGTTCCCGTCACAGCAAAGTAATGAAGAATCTGGCCGTTTAGAAGAAGAACGCCGCTTGTGCTATGTAGGTATGACTCGCGCAATGGAAAAACTATACATTAGCCACGCGGAAAGTCGCCGTTTATACGGACAAGAAAAATACCATAGTCCATCACGCTTTTTACGTGAAATGCCTGAAGACTGTATCGAAGAAATTCGTATTAAAACCCAGGTCTCAAGGCCACCTGCGGCAGGTCGCTTTAGTCCATCAGTGACGCATGCAGCATTTGAAGATAGCGGCTTTAACTTAGGACAACGTGTATTGCACGCCAAGTTTGGTGCAGGGACCGTACTCAATTACGAGGGTAGCGGCGCACAGTCACGTATTCAAGTGAACTTTGATGACTTAGGCAGCAAATGGCTTGTAACACAGTATGCAAGACTTCAAGCCTTATAATGAGTATATAACAGCACTGTGCAACGAGCTGACGATTGCAAAGCATCGCCAGCTTGTCATAGTGCAAGGAAGCGAAACTTGGTGCTATCAGTTTGCTAGCCAACTAGCGCTTAAAAATAGCTATGTTTTCAGCAGTAGCTCACAATTAGTGAGTAGTGAGTTTCCAAAACATGCTCACCAAATTCTTGGCCAAGAGTTTCAGCACGCAATTTTTGATGGTTTTAGCGGCTTATATGTCGATAAACTAGCAGCGCTTGCAGGTACCGTAAAAGCAGGTGGTGTACTGATATTGTTACTGCCCAATGACAGTCATTGGCAAGACCCTGCACTAAGGAGTATTACCTCCTATGGCGAAGAGATTACACACAGTTTTTTTAATCAGCGTTTTTTCGCCAAGCTAAAGTTGCAGCCACATTATTTAACTCAGCATTCTCTCCCAGCTTACCAGCCGGTATCGCCAGCAACTGCTGAGATAAACTATCAGCAACAACAGCTATGTGTAGAGCAAATAATTAAAACCGCGACAGGGCGCGCTAATCGACCTTTAGTTATTAGTGCAGATCGAGGTCGTGGTAAGTCAGCCGCTTTAGGGCTTGCAGCAGCAAATCTTCAAGATAAGAAAATCCTTATTTGTGCAACACAAGCTAAAGCCGTACAAACAAGCTTTAAACATTTAGCCGCTAAGCTTGGTATCAGCAAAGAACAAAACTGTAAACAACTAGCTAACCTCAGCTATGTTGCGCCAGATACACTGTTAAACGAAAAACCAGACTGTGATCTGCTATTTGTCGATGAAGCTGCCGCTATTCCTGTACCAATGTTATTGCAGATCCTGAAAAATTACCCACGAATCGTATTTGCTAGCACTATGATTGGTTATGAAGGGAATGGGCGTGGTTACACGTTACGCTTTTTACATTATTTACGTAGCCAATTTAAATCACTAAAGACAATTACTTTGGGCGAACCAATTCGTTTTGCTAACCATGATCCGCTAGAAAATATCATACGTGAACTATTACTACTCGATGCAAAGTACCTAGACACACAAAGTAGTGAAGCATACAAATTTGAAAATATAAGCAAAGAACAACTTATTGATGATGAGCAGCTACTTAGCCAAATTATGGCGCTATTGGCGTTGGCTCATTACCAAACCACGGTTAACGACTTACGCCAATTGCTTGATGCCCCTGAGTTACAGCTATCTATCTGTAAACAAGAAAATGCGTTAAAAGCCGTTTGCTTAATTGCTATTGAGGGTGGCTTAACAGCAGAAATCGCAGAGCAAGTAATAAAAGGAAAGCGTCGACCACATGGTCATTTAATGGCGCAAACTCTGACTCAATTGAGCCGAAATACAGAAGATTTGTGTAAACGCTCAGCGAGAGTGGTAAGAATAGCGGTCGCACCAGAGTCCCATCAACAAGGTATAGGTTCAGCCCTATTAAACTTTTGTGAGAACCAATTAAAAGATTGTAGTTATTTCGGAGCCAGCTTTGGGGCAAACGCTGCTTTAGTTAAGTTTTGGCAAAGTAATGGCTTTAATGTTGTTAAACTTGGATTTAGTCACGATAAAGCGACCGCGGAACATGCTGCCTTAGTGATGAAAGCTTTAGATGAGCAAAGCAAAGATAGAGCTGCACAATTCATTGAAGAATTTAAACAAGACCTCTCTTTGCAACTACTCAGCCATTTTAGCTCACTTCCTTGGCAGCTTATTATGGAACTATTTAAAGGCCTCCCTAGAAGTGACTGTCCTGAAGGCTTAAATGAAAGAGCAGAACGGCTCTTAACAAGCGATATTAACCACTTTCAAGTACAGCCATTGCTATGGCAAATGATTTGGTGCACACCAATTAGTCTAAATTTATTAGATGAAAATACAAAATTCATCCTAATTCGACTAGTATTACAGCAAACCTCTGTAAATAGCTTGATCGAAGAAGCCGGTTTTACAGGTAAAAAAGACTTAGACTTAAAGTTCAAAACCGCAGTGCAAGGTTGGTATGCTCACTATAAATCTCTTCAAAATAACAGCCATTAAGTGTTTCTGTATATATACCTTACTGCTATCTCAGTTCGCTTTCGCTGAGCTTAAACAACCAACTATTAAACTTGGCATGTCTACAGCACTGACTGGACCTGCTAAGCAAATAGGCGAACAACTAGCGCTTGGCAGTAATATTTACTTCAATAAAATCAACAAAGAAAACGGTATTAATGGGCAAAGTATCGATCTAATATTAGCTGATGATGGCTATGAGCCAAAAAATGCCGTAGTGAATACCCGCGAGTTTTTATTTGACCAAAAGATCCATGCAATTTTTGGCTCAATGGGAACACCGACAGCCCATGCAATTAAACCCCTGCTAGATAGGCACCGCATTCCATTTCTAATGCCATTTACGGGCGCTGACTTTTTACATAACAGTTCAATGCCAAATGTATTTAACCTCCGTGCCAGCTACCAAGATGAAGCGATTGAGCAAATTAACTATTTAATCAAAGAGCAAAAGCATGAAAAAATTGGGCTAATGATCCAGGCTGATGAATTTGGTTATATGGTTGAGAGCAACCTGGTTAACGCACTAAAAATACATGGAATTAAGCCAGTAGAAGTTGCTCGATTTAAGCGTAATAGTCAGGATATCTCTAAGGCATTAACTCTGTTAAAGGAAAGTAATGCAACCGCAATTTGTTTAGTTGGCACCTACGAGCCTCTCGCTGAATTTATTAATGCAGCAAACAAACAAGGCTTCAACCCTGACTATACTTCTGTGTCTTTCGTTTCCAGTCATGATTTATACAAGCGTGTCAAACAACCCGCCAACATTATGGTCACCGAAGTGGTTCCCGACCCAAATAACTGTAAAAACTCTTGGTGTAAGCAGTTTATTGAAGATATCGAGCCATATCACACTAGTGCAAATAGAATTATTTTTGAAGGTTATTTGAATGCCGTTGCATTGGTTAGCGCTGCCAAGAAATGTCCAACACCATTAAACAATCAATGCTTACTTACCGAATTAAATCGTTTGTTTACTGACACGTCTGATTTCGCTGATTTATTTAACACCCACTCCGCAGGAAATAACAAAAAAATCTACCGCTCATATTTTAAAAGTAATTAGGTTAAACTACGACTAAAATACAATAATGTTCTATGCTATAGAGACTTAACAAGGCTTTGAGGGAAATATGGATCTGATTAATTTTCGAGTTGGGCAAAAGACCATTTCACTAAAAATTCTCGATATTCTTCTAACTGAGCGTTACGAAGGAAATCTCACGTCTTTGCCAAATGAAAATAAAAGCTTCATTGGGGTTAAAGATTACATGGAAACTCCTACGCCTATTTTTGATTTAGGAATTGTATTAAACAATCACTCCACCAAAGACACCAATGCCGAGTTATCTGACCTTTTAGTTGAAAGAGAAAAAGACCACTTAGATTGGCTAGATGCCTTAGAAAATAGCTTAGTTACCGGCGCGCCTTTTACAAAAGCCACTGATCCAGATAAATGTGCTTTTGGTCGTTGGTATAATAACTTCGAAACAGATAATGAAGACTTAAAAAGTATATTAGCTAAGTTCGATAAGCCACACCGCGAATTACATGCCATGGCTGGTGAGTTATTAGAATTGCAAAAAAGCCAACCTCACGACAAAGTCATTAGCTTATTTGCAGAGAAAAAGCGCCAAACATTCAATCAGCTTATTAGGCTATTTGAATCGGCACGTGAGCAGATCATTCTTGATTACAAGCCAATAATCATCTTCACTACTAAAGATGGCGTTACGCCACATATAGGCTTATTAGTCGACAAAGTAGAAGACAGCATCAACGTTAAGAAAGAAGATATTAAACCGCTAGAACAATTAACCTCTGTTGGTTTTGATGTTGACCCGCAAACTAAAAACATGATGCGAGGACTAATTAAAATGAAGCATAAACACAGCTTATTATTAGACCCAAGCGCCATCTTCCGTCCAGAACACCTAATGCGCCACGAGGCAGAAGAAACCGAAGAGTATGGGCTTTTTTAGTTAGCAAGTTGCGAGTGTAAAGTCATAAAGGCTCTAGGCAAAGTGTACTTGTAGCAATGGCTTTAGCCATGAATGTGTTGGTTATGGGCAGAACTCGGCACTGACGTGCCTCCTACAGGGGTTTGTTGCTGAGGGAGACTCTTCACTAAACACCCCCACCGCTCAGCTGACGTCTGACGGCTGAAAGCTGACAGCTCCAGACGCAAAAAAGCCCGACTCTTTCGAATCGGGCTTTCTTTAATTTGGAGCCTGGCAATGTCCTACTTTCACATGGCAAATGCCACACTATCATCGGCGCTGTTTCGTTTCACTACTGAGTTCGGCATGGGGTCAGGTGGGTCCAAAACGCTATTGTCACCAAGCAAATTTGGGTCGTTAATCGCCTTAGCAATCAACTAAAATCTGGAATTCTGATATCAAGTAAATGTCTACTTTAGTTTCTTAACTTCTGTCTGTTACGCTGTCATAAAACGCGTTTGGCGTTGTATGGTTAAGCCTCACGGGTAATTAGTACAGGTTAGCTTAATGGCTCGCACCACTTCCACATCCTGCCTATCAACGTTGTAGTCTTCAACGGCCCTTCAGAGACTTTAAAAGTCTAGTGAGAACTCATCTCGAGGCCTGCTTCGCGCTTAGATGCTTTCAGCGCTTATCAGTTCCGAACGTAGCTACCGGGCAGTGCCATTGGCATGACAACCCGAACACCAGCGGTTCGTTCACTCCGGTCCTCTCGTACTAGGAGCAACCCCTCTCAATTCTCAAACGCCCACGGCAGATAGGGACCGAACTGTCTCACGACGTTCTAAACCCAGCTCGCGTACCACTTTAAATGGCGAACAGCCATACCCTTGGGACCGACTTCAGCCCCAGGATGTGATGAGCCGACATCGAGGTGCCAAACACCGCCGTCGATATGAACTCTTGGGCGGTATCAGCCTGTTATCCCCGGAGTACCTTTTATCCGTTGAGCGATGGCCCTTCCATTCAGAACCACCGGATCACTATGACCTACTTTCGTACCTGCTCGACGTGTCTGTCTCGCAGTTAAGCTGGCTTCTACCATTACACTAACCGTACGATGTCCGACCGTACTTAGCCAACCTTCGTGCTCCTCCGTTACTCTTTGGGAGGAGACCGCCCCAGTCAAACTACCCACCAGGCACTGTCCGTAACCCCGATTAGGGGCCAACGTTAGAACATCAAAACTACAAGGGTGGTATTTCAAGGACGGCTCCACAAAGACTAGCGTCTCTGCTTCAAAGCCTCCCACCTATCCTACACATGTAGGTTCAATGTTCAGTGCCAAGCTGTAGTAAAGGTTCACGGGGTCTTTCCGTCTAGC
This sequence comes from Pseudoalteromonas shioyasakiensis, assembly GCA_013391845.1. Classification (NCBI taxonomy): domain Bacteria; kingdom Pseudomonadati; phylum Pseudomonadota; class Gammaproteobacteria; order Alteromonadales; family Pseudoalteromonadaceae; genus Pseudoalteromonas; species Pseudoalteromonas shioyasakiensis. The sequence continues at coordinate 677,725 of CP058414.1, read as the reverse complement.
CGCGGGTACACAGCATCTTCACTGCGATTTCAATTTCACTGAGTCTCGGGTGGAGACAGCGTGGCCATGGTTACACCATTCGTGCAGGTCGGAACTTACCCGACAAGGAATTTCGCTACCTTAGGACCGTTATAGTTACGGCCGCCGTTTACCGGGGCTTCGATCAAGAGCTTCGTCCGAAAACTAACCCCATCAATTAACCTTCCGGCACCGGGCAGGTGTCAC
>CP058414.1:515000-672500 GCA_013391845.1 Pseudoalteromonas shioyasakiensis | reverse complement strand
GCTATTTGCCACCCGCTCGCTTGGTATTCATCAACAATTTCTGAAACGACTTCACTGGCAGCTTTAATTGCAGCTGCAAAGTTTTCGTTGCTGAGTTTTTGATCTTTGAAATAACGCTCTAAAAAGGTGACACAACCCATATGCAGGCTTTTATAGTGCAATGCATCAAAACCCTTACCGATAACGACTTCGGTACTTGCCCCACCGATATCAATAACGAGTTGTTTTCCGCTACAGGCAGAGGTATGCGCCACACCTTTATAAATTGTCTTAGCTTCTAACTCACCGCTGATAACATTGATTTTATGACCAAGGATCTGTTCGGCTTTTTCCTTGAATACATCAGCATTGATAGCAAGACGTAAAGTTGCGGTCGCAACAATTGTGATGTTTTTCTGTGGTATGTCTTGCAAACGTTCAGCGAACAAGGCTAAGCATTCCCAACCTCGTTGCATGGCTTCTGTGCTTAGGACGTTATTTTCATCAAGCCCTGCAGCAAGCCTTACTTTACGTTTAACTCGACCGATCGTTTGTAGACCGCCAGCAATCGATTTAGCGATCAGCATATGAAAGCTATTTGATCCTAAGTCGATTACTGCATACACATTTTTTTGCGGTTGAAGTTGCCCCACCGTTCAAAAACCTCTAGTTACTACTAAGTCTTCAATAACGGTCGTTTATTGCGACCGCGATTTCTGGTAACTATTATTTGGTCGACGTCCGTTGTTATTACGATTACGTGGGCCTGTAGAATAGTTCCGCTTTTTCTGAATAGTAGGCTTAGTTAAATCATCAAGCAATGCACTTTTATCATAATGTGATAATGGAATGCTGTGTTCTATATATTGCTCAATTTCGTGGAGATTATAGGCATACTGCTCACAGGCAAAGCTAATAGCGTGTCCTGATGCACCAGCACGTCCAGTACGGCCAATACGGTGTACATAGTCTTCACAATCATCTGGCAAATCAAAATTAAATACATGACTTACTTCTGGGATATGTAAACCACGGGCAGCAACATCTGTTGCAACTAAGAAATCTAAATCACCTTTGGTAAATTGAGCCAAAATTGATTGACGCTTTTTCTGGTTTACATCACCGGTTAATAAACCAACTCGGTGACCATCTGCTTTCATCCATGCATAAACATTCTCACAACTGTGTTTCGTGTTTGCAAACACAATTGCTTTATCTGGCCATTCTTCTTCAATCAATGTTAACAGTAACTTAATTTTGTCATCTTGTGATGGATGGAATAGCTCTTCTTGAATTCGCTTACCTGTTTTTACATCAGGTTCAACTTGAACATGCTCTGGGTTAGTCATATGTTCAAATGCTAATTCCTGAACACGATAAGACAAGGTTGCTGAGAATAGTAGATTTAAACGCTCAGACGCTTCTGGCATACGTCTAAACATATAACGGATATCTTTTATGAAGCCTAAATCGAACATTCGATCTGCCTCATCAAGCACCACAACTTCAATTTCGTTCAGGGTATAGCAGCCCTGTTTATATAAATCGATAAGGCGTCCAGTGGTACCAATTAAAATATCAACACCTTTTTCTAGTTGTGCACGTTGTTTTTCGTAATCTTCGCCACCATATACTAAACCTAAGTTAAGATTACAGTGTGGCGCTAAAATTTTTGCATCTTTGTGTATCTGAATCGCCAGCTCCCTTGTTGGGGCCATGATCAGGGCTCTTGGATGTTTACTAGGTGCTTTGCTAGATTGTAATAACCGATGGCACGTGGCAGTTAAAAACGCCAACGTTTTGCCCGTACCTGTTTGTGCCTGGCCCGCAATATCGCGGCCTTCACAAATAAAAGGTAGGCATTTCGCTTGAATGGGTGTGCAATATTCAAACCCATTTTCGGTTAAACCGGCAACCACTTCCGGTGCGATAGCAAAGTCTGAAAACTTTTTATCGGTCAAATGTGTCTTAGTCATAGCGTTTAAGCATAACGTTTAAACTTGCAATAAGAAACAAGAGTGTTTAAATACGCATTAAATATTTCGCCTAACTAATCGGAGATCGCAATGAGCGAGAAAATTATTCAATTAACTGACGATAGCTTTGAAGCTGACGTACTACAATCAGACAAACCTGTACTTGTTGATTTTTGGGCTGAATGGTGCGGACCTTGTAAAATGATCGCCCCTATTCTTGACGAAGTAGCTGGCGAGTTTGATGGCCGTGTTACCGTTGGTAAACTTAACATCGATCAAAACGCAGGCACACCACCTAAATTTGGTATTCGTGGTATCCCTACGTTACTTCTTTTCAAAGATGGTCAAGTTGCAGCAACCAAAGTTGGTGCACTTTCTAAGACTCAATTAGTAGAGTTTTTAGAAAACAACATCTAATGAAAATATAAAAAAGGGCTTTTTGCCCTTTTTTTAGCTTTATTTTGTTTAAAGACTGGACGCCTTGCTAGTGACCTGCTAGTTTATAAAGCCAACTAATCCTTAGTTATACCAACAAACCTCACTCATGTATCAAACGATGATTTTGAGTATGACAATTGTAATAAAGAACCCACCAATATGCATTTACGCGAATTAAAAGACAAGTCTATTAAAGAGCTTGTAAACTTAGCTGAGTCCATGGGGCTCGAAAACGTAGCCCGTTTAAGAAAACAAGATATTATTTTCGCCATCCTAAAAGCGCATGCTAAAAGCGGTGAAAACATCTACGGCGGCGGTGTACTAGAGATCTTACAAGATGGTTTTGGTTTCTTAAGATCATCAGAAGCATCTTACTTAGCCGGCCCAGATGATATTTATGTATCACCGAGTCAAATCCGTCGATTCAGCATGCGTACTGGTGACTCAATTTCAGGCCTTATTCGCCCACCTAAAGACGGTGAACGTTACTTCGCACTATTAAAAGTAAATGAAGTAAACTTCGACAAACCTGAAAATTCTCGCACTAAAATCCTATTTGAAAACCTTACCCCACTTCACGCTAACGAACGTTTACGTATGGAGCGTGGTAATGGTAGTACTGAAGACATCACGGCTCGTGTACTAGATTTAGCATCACCAATTGGTAAAGGCCAACGTGCACTCATCGTTGCTCCACCAAAAGCGGGTAAAACGATGCTACTGCAAAACATTGCGCAGTCAATCAGCTACAACCAGCCTGATTGTGAGCTAATGGTGCTTCTAATTGACGAACGTCCAGAAGAAGTTACAGAGATGCAGCGCCTTGTTAAAGGTGAAGTAATTGCCTCAACGTTCGATGAGCCAGCAAGCCGTCACGTTCAAGTTGCTGAGATGGTAATTGAAAAAGCGAAGCGTCTTGTTGAACACAAGAAAGATGTAGTTATCTTACTTGACTCAATTACACGCCTTGCTCGTGCCTATAATACTGTTATCCCATCATCAGGTAAGGTATTAACCGGTGGTGTTGATGCGAATGCATTACACAAGCCAAAACGTTTCTTTGGTGCGGCTCGTAACGTAGAAGAAGGCGGTAGCTTAACAATTATCGCAACAGCGCTTATCGACACTGGTTCGAAGATGGATGAAGTTATCTACGAAGAGTTCAAAGGCACAGGTAATATGGAATTACACTTAAATCGTAAGATTGCTGAAAAGCGTGTATTCCCAGCGATTGACTTTAACCGTTCAGGTACCCGTCGTGAAGAATTACTAACTAAACCTGATGAACTACAAAAAATGTGGATCTTACGAAAAATCGTTCATGAGATGTCAGAAATTGACGCAATGGAGTTCTTAATTGATAAGCTCTCAATGAGCAAAACCAATGATGAATTCTTTGACTCAATGAAACGTCAGTAAAAATTACTTTGTTTTTACAAATGCCTGTCTAATACAGGCATTTTTTTTATGTAAAACTAGGACATAACTCTTTAAAAGTTATACTTTTAAAGAGTTAGTTTATTGGTAATTTATAGAAATTTGTTCTATATATTAAAGGATTAAACGCTAAGGATTCCCTCAATGACTCGCATTAGAGTAGTTGTAGCTCTATTTATAATAAGCTTACTTAGTTGTATTGCTAGTTTTGCCATATTTGATTTTTCTATCACTGCTATGGCTGTACTTATGCTTGTTGTCGTAATCCCATGGCTTGTTCTAATTAGCTTTATTTATACAACTGATCAAAAGCAACAAGATTATTTAAGCTACTTTATTACGCATACCGCTTCTGAAAAGGGGATCGATTTTACTTTTCGCTTTGACGAAAATGACACCCAATTACCAAAGGAGTGTCATGCACTTAACGCTGGTTTAACAATGGCTGAGCATATGATAAGTGAAATATATGTATCATCAGCCCGCTTGTTACCAATGGCCGATGCATTACGTGATACTTATGCGTCAATGACTCAAAAAGCGACAATTCAAGATGCCCATGGCATTGACCTAGCAAACACAATTAATCGTATGATTGAGGTATCTAAAGAACTGGATAGAAGTCTTGAACAAATATTAAGCTCGGTATCAGATGCGACTAAATCAGTTCAACAAACTCGTTTAGACACTGATAAAAGCCAAGCAAGTCTCATAAAACTTGCCGATAATATCAACCTCACCAGTGAACAGATTATTTTACTTAAACAAGATAGTGATGCGATAGGCTCCGTTATTGACGTTATCAATAGTATTGCAGAGCAAACTAACTTACTTGCGCTAAACGCTGCAATCGAAGCCGCTCGAGCTGGTGAACAAGGCCGCGGTTTTGCAGTGGTTGCTGATGAGGTACGAAACCTAGCTGCTCGTACTAGTAAGTCGACACAAGAAGTGCGTGAGATGGTATCTAAAATTCAACATAGTACTGAACAAGCAAACCTATTAATGCAAACAGCACTTAAAGAAACGGAGCGCACGGTTGAGCTTTCTGAGGCTTCTACTAAAGAAACCAATAAAATTGAGCAAGCAATGCTAGAAATTAATGCGTTTTCTGAGAGTGTCCATGAGCAGGTAGCTATGCAAAGCCAGATGTCAGATGAAGCACAAGTTAGTATAGATGCAATGGTTGAGCTTAACTCTGATGCACTTTCAAGTTCACAAATACAAGCGGTGTCGAGTAAAGACTTAGTGCGCCTTGCACACTCTCTGGACGAAAAACTGTCAATGTTTCTTATCACTCCACCTGAAACCGATCAAGAGCAGCGTATTGATCATTCTAGGTTTGAAATGACTCAAGAGGTTGAACAAGTTCAAGACGGTGATATTGAGCTGTTTTGATCAACCGAAGCGTTGTGTAGATGCTCTAGTAATTGAGCAACCAAACTAGTTAAGTCAGCAGTTTTATCTTGCTTCAATGCCGATTCAAGTGCCATAGCACTATCCGCGATATCATCCAGCGCAAACATTTTCGCAGCACCACCGATTCGGTGAGCATCCTGTTGTAAATTAAATAGCTCATGGGCTGCAAAGTGCTGCTGTATCAACGCGCTTTCATGCTCAAAGCTATTAATAAAGCTTGCAACTAAATCACTCATATCTTGCCGAGATTTAGCTACTGCGCTGTCCTTTTTACAATGCTTAGCAAGTTGCGTATAAAATACTTTCTTATCAATTGGTTTAGCAAGGTAACCGGTGAACCCTGCTTGAAGATAACTGTCGATTTCGTGGCTAATAGCATTAGCCGTTAACGCATATACTGGCTGTGTAAAGCCGCACTCTTGTAATAACTTGAGCGCTTTTAAACCATCAAGTACTGGCATTTGAATATCCAGCAGTACCACATCAGGAAATTCCTTAAGGCACTGCTCTACAGCTTGCTCACCATTTTCTACCGCAATTACTTCAAGGCCCATAGATTCTAAATAACGAGCAATTAAACGGCGATTATCAGGGTGATCTTCAGCGAGTAGAACTTTCCCAGATAAACCTTTTACAACTGGCTGTACAAACTTTTCAGACTCTATCACATCAGAGCTTGGAGTACGTTCTTTACATGGTAAGTAAAACGAAAATATGCTGCCTTTATTTAGCTCACTTTCAACACTAATATAACCCCCCATCATCATTGCAAGCTGTTGCGATAAGCTTAACCCAAGCCCTGTCCCCCCAAAGCGTCGGCTAATACTGTTATCTCCTTGCCTAAAACACTCAAATATTTGTTTTAGTTGCTCGGTATTCATACCAATACCGGTATCAGTTACACGAAACCACACGCCTTGCTCTACTTTAGAGACTTTTAACTCTACTTCGCCTTGGTTAGTGAATTTAATTGCATTTGCACATAGGTTGATGAGTATCTGTTTTATGCGGGTAAAATCTAGCTGACAGTAAAACTGCTCGCCAAGCACATTATGAAAAGTAAAGTTAAGGCCTTTATCTTTAGCCTGACCACTGAGCATCGAGTGGACGTCGGTGAGTAATCGAACTAAATCACCTTCTTTTAGGCTTAACTCAAGCTTGTTAGCCTCGATTTTACTAATATCGAGAACGTCGTTAATCAGCTCTTTTAAATGATCGCTTTGTTTTTGAATCACGGCAAGCTCATCGTTTAACTGCTCTGGTTTATAATAACCATTCATTAAATTATCAGTTTGGCCCAGTATTGCGGTTAAAGGAGTACGAATTTCATGACTAATATTTGCTAAAAACTGACTTTTAATTTCGTTAGCACTACGTAGTTGCTCTGCCGTTTCTTCAAGCTCCTTGGTCCGCTTAGCAACCATTAACGAAAGTTGCTCTTTTGCACCTTTTTCAATACTGCGACGGTAAATAGTAATACCCGTTACCACTATCATCACAAATAAGATAAACAACATAATGCCCAACTGACGCTGTTTTGACATTTCGAGCTCTTGTACATGCTGTAGCTGCTTCAACTCAACAATTTCTTGACTGAGCTGACTTGCTTGGATTTGGCTTTGTAGCTCGCTCATTGACTTTAATAATCTGATGCTTTGCTCACTTTTAAATGAACGAACAAACTCATCAAAACTAGCAACAGCTCCGGCATAATCTCCTTTTCCGGATTTAATCAGGGCCATCATTCCGGCACCATCTTGCACTCTAAGATCGTCTTTATATTGTTTAGCCATAGAAACAGAGGTGGTGAGAGTTGCTTCAGCTTTATTTAGCTTACCTTGTAATAACTCGATTTTTGCCTGTGACAATAAGCCTGCAAGCTCTAAGGTTTTATTATCAATACTTTTTGCAAATTCAACTGCTTTTTCTGCATGACTTAAGGCAAGCTCTAAATCACCGGTGCGTAAATATACATTGGCGATATTAGCGTGGCGAGATGAGAGAAAGTAAGCATTATTCGTTTCTTGGTAGTATCTCAAGGCTCGCTGATAGTAGTGCAAAGAAAGTTGATACTGACCAAGTTCAGAATACGCAACCCCCATATTGCCATAAGACTGAGCTATGCCATCTTCATCGCCTAACTTTTGGAAAATCTCTAGCGTTTCTCGATACATTTCTAATGCAGTATCATAACTAGATAAACGAATATAAATACCTGCAATGTTGTGTAATATATCGGCTTTATCTTGTGCATTACCATGTTCTTCGTAAATATCTTTCGCTTCTTTGTAATATTTCAGCGCTTGCTCCATATTGAACATATCAAAGTAGGCAAGGCCAATATTACTTAGCAAATTAGCCTCAGCAATTGGTTCAGGTAGCTTTTTGGCAATACTTAATGCTCTGCTGTAAGCAATTACCGCTTGCTGCATCAAGCCTTGATAATAATAAGTTACGCCCTGCATTTTTAGGGCAAGGAAATAGCGCTTTGGGGTCGCAGCAAAACTAGTTGCTTGCTCTGCCAATTGGTAATTTTTTACGGCCGCTGAGAAATTACCTTTAGCTAGAGCAAAGTCCCCAAGCTGCATGTATATATCGAGGCTTTGTTCTTGATTTGTTGTATTTTGATTAAGCAGTTTTTTGGCAAGCTGTTGCTTTTCTTGCCATTGCTCGGATTGGCTAAATTGCTCAAGTAACGAAGTGGATGCAAAGCTAGACTGCGAAAAAAACAAACTACAACTGAACATTAAAGCAGTGAGCAAGCTAACACGCAGTGATGTGAACATATGGCGAAATCCCTTAATATCAACTTAGCCTGAAAATGAGGTTATTTAAGCTCGGCTAAATGCATTCCCTAGTATCTAAAAACATTAGCGTAGTTTCAAAAAAGCAGCTGTGATAGCGTATACCACTGTAGATTACACTAAAGATAGGCTTGCGAACAATGGTTAACCCACTGATTGATGAGATTTTTTACCTTCTTTTGGAACAACCTGTTTGGAAGGTTCATACGCTTACCAGCGCACTTAGCGAATCAGGAAAAATTGAGCAATTAGATAATGACCCACAAAAAGATCTGTTTAAGCGCAACTTTTTAGTTATGAATGCTCTATATCAGCTGCAAACACAACTTGCACCAGAGCAACAGCTACAAATTGCCTCATTACATATTGAGCTTGTTAATGAGCAGATAAGTAACGCATTAGAAAATCACGATCCGCTGCGAGATTATTATTTAGATTGGCAAAACTATGATACAACGAGCGATGAGATTGATGCGATGTTAACTGATTTTTGGCAGCGCTTTTCATCATATAGTCCAAAAAGGGTCATTCTCTCGCTATCTCAGCAGCAGCTGTTGGAATTACAACAGGCGTGGCAGCTACCTACTGACTTTTCGGAAAAACAGTTACAAAAGCGTTGGCGACTACTGGCGCTAAAACACCACCCAGACCGCCAAGGCTGTGCAATTGAGTTTAAGAAAATACAACTTGAATATGAGCAACTTAAAGCTAGCTGCTCATAACTCAACAATTTATCTGCTCAAACGTCGCGCACGAATTTTACGCTTTTTAATATTACCTTCAGTCAATTTACGTAATGCAGGTTTTGCAGCAGCTCGCTCCACAGCAATAAAAGCCACATTATCAAGTACGTTAATTTTACCTACCTGATGGCCTGCAATCCCTTCTTTGCCTGTTAATGCACCTAAAATATCACCGGCACGAATTTTTTGCTTTTTACCGGCATCAATCATAATCGTTGCCATAGTAGGCTTATAAGCGGGTTTTTCGAGCAAGCTAAATGGAGGAATCGGTTCTGGGTCAAAATCACGCTCATAGTGGTCACCAATTTGTGCCACTTTAAATTGCTCAGCTTCACCATAAATAGAACATGCTATGCCCTTTTTACCTGCTCGACCAGTACGGCCAACACGGTGAACATGGGTTTGTGGGTCATGTGCTAGATGATAGTTCACTACCATGTCCATGTCATTGATATCTAAGCCTCGTGCTGCAACATCCGTTGCCACCAAAATACAGGCGCTTTTATTAGCAAAGCGGATTAAGGTACGTTCACGTTCACGTTGTTCTAAATCACCGTGTAAGGCAACCGCACTAAACCCTTCAGCATAAAGGTCATCACAAATCTGTTGTGTTTCAACCTTGGTGTTACAAAAAACCACACAGCTTTCTGGCTGGAACTTCAATAACAACAGCTTCAATGTATTAAAGCGCTGTTTGTTGTTATCTAGCTTGTAAAAGTATTGTTTGATTGTGCTTTTGGTTTGCTCTTCTTCTACCTTAATCATTTCAGGATTGCTAAGTACTCTCTCAGCAACAGCTGCTATTGATTTTGGATAAGTCGCACTAAACAATAACGTTTGACGTTGATTTGGAATGCACTCAACAATAGCATCAAGGGTATCTTGAAAGCCCATATCTAACATTTGGTCAGCTTCGTCTAACACTAAGGTTTCGACATCATCTAAGCGTAATGTGCCTTTGCGAATATGATCGTCAACACGACCAGGGGTACCGACAATAATATGTGCGCCATGTTCTAGCGAACCAATTTGTGGACCAATAGAGACACCGCCACATAAAGTCAAAACTTTAATATTATGGATACCACGTGCAAGCTTACGCACTTCTTCAGCTACCTGCTCTGCTAGCTCTCGAGTAGGGCACAAAATTAGAGACTGAATTCGAAACCGTTTCACATTTAACTTAGCCAACACACCTAAACTAAATGCAGCCGTTTTACCCGACCCGGTTTTTGCTTGGGCAATAATATCTTTGCCTTGTAAGATCACTGGCAAACTTTGCGCTTGTACTGGCGTCATTTGCGTATAACCTAAAGTTGATAAGTTATCGGTTAACTCTCGCGGCAAAGCCAAAGATGAAAAAGCAGTAGCAGTCACAGTAATATTCCAAACTTGATAATTGAGGGACATCCTCGAAGATGCTGTGGATCATAGCAGAGAATGTGCTGTTTCTCTAAACGAAAACACCGTTCGACATGTTTAATTCATATTTGCTTACAGTTTGCCGCTTTCTAACTCTCTGCATTTGTTCTAGTTTATTGATAGCAATCTTCAGGAAGAAACTATGCTTCTATTTAATACCGCTGCAGCTGATGTTGTTTATAAAAAACAAAAAACGTGCCCTCACTGCCATAGCGAACATTATTCTTTAAGCAATCATAGTAAAGTTTTACGCTTTACTATTTTGCCCATCATCCCATTATCTATTAATTATCAAAGACAATGTGATGACTGTGGCTATGTTACTCCTGCACCTTGGTATTCATTGCCAGCCTTAGAATTAGTGTCGTTTATAAAATACTTTATTGGTCTATTCTTCATCGTTTACCTATTAACAAAAGCATTAATCGGTGCGAATGAGCAAACAGAAAACGAGCAAACTTACTTAAACGAGCCAAAGTTATTTGATACCTATTTTGTCTATTCAGATAAATTTACTGGCAAACCAAAACGTATTAACAATTTGAAAGTAGCTCAGCTCGTTGAATTTGATGATAAAAACATGACTTTTAGAGTTGCTAACTACACTTACAAGTACAATAAAGACATTGAGATTGCGATGCGTACCAGCATGCTAGTTCAAGATGATTACTTTTCGAGTAAAACCCTGACTTTCAGTAAATCACAAATAAAGCAGCTTTATGATAACGGCACCATATATAAAATTATGCGACCTGAGCTATATAGTTTATTTGGTGGTTTTGTTATGCACCCGCCTAGACCTAAGCCTCTATATACGGGCGTTAAGCTAGATAAGCACAACCAAGAAGGGATCACTTACTTCAAAGATGGCTTATACGAGGAAGCGTTGAAAAGCTTTACGCTGTCTGCAGAAGATGGTTATGCATGGGGGCAATTAAACTTAGGTCAGATGTATCGTGATGGCCAAGGGACAGAAGTGAATAACGAAAAAGCAGCTTACTGGCTCAACAAAGCTACCTTACAAGGGAATCCTAAAGCAAAGATTGAGCTCGCAGAGCTATGCTTGAGTTACGATTGTAGTAAATTGAATACTCAATAATCTATTACCCATAAACATCACTCAGCAGAAACCATCCTAATAACATGACACTCGCTATTTACTTTTAACTTGTTATGTTATAACATTTTTATGTGGCGCAGTATTTATACTCTTTTGTTGGTGTTTATAATTACTTGTTAGCAAAAGCAGAGTCACTCTCTCTGCTCTGTTTTAGAGAGTACAGCTGGGTAGTATTGCCTGATAAACGAATCGTCTTTTGAGTTTGCTTAACTTGAAGGAAGACCTTGCACACTAGCACGCTTACGTTTCCCGTGCTAAATCCTTGCCGGCGAGCTTGCTCGCCGGCATTTTTCTTTTAAAGCTTTAAATGTTCATCTAAGAAGGCCAATACTTTTTTGTAGTATAAAGCACGGTGCTCTTCTTTATAAAAACCGTGACCTTCATCATCAAGAATAGTTATTTCATATGGATGCTTAGCTTTTTTCAAAGCAGCTTCTAATGATTCAGCTTGTTCAATGGGCGCACGTTCATCTTCACCACCATGTACAATAAGAACAGGTGCTTTTAGCTTATCGACATTATAAGCAGGCGAGAATGCTTTTAGTTCTGCCTCATCAGTACCAATCACTGTTTTTAGGTAATTAAGTCCATGACTGCGCGCTTGCGTGTCACCCTCTTCATACATAAGAGGCAAGTCGTAAACCCCCATCAGGCCTATTGCACACTTGAACATATCTGGTTCGATTATCGCGCTTTGTAGAGCAGAGTAACCACCAAAGCTGGCACCCATAATACAAATGTTATCTTTATCAACCGTGCCATCTTTTATTAATAGTTTTACACCATCAATAATATCGTGCTGAACATTTTGTCCCCACTGGCGATAACCGGCTTCTTGGAAGTTCATACCAAACCCCTCTGAACCACGGAAGTTAACCTTGAGCACTGCCATACCTTTATTCGCTAACATTTGTACTTCTGGGTCATAGCCCCAGTAATCACGAGCGATTGGGCCACCATGCGGCATAACAACTAAAGGTAAGTTTTTCTCAGCTTTGCCATTTGGCACAGTTAAATAAGCAAGAATTGTTAAACCATCGCGGCTTTTAAAACGCAGTGGTGTGGTTTGCGCCATTTCATCTTGATTTATCCAGCCTCGCGCAGAGAAAAGCGCTCTTAACTTATTGGTATTCGCATCATAAAGATAATATTGCCCTGGGTTTATATCGCTCGATGCGAAAATAATATTTTTTGAGTCGTCTTCTGTACTACTAACTAGCTGTACTTGACTGCCTGGCAGTGCGCCCAATAAATCTTTAAGACGCTGTGATTTAGGCGAATTACTATCAACAAACGCATAGCTTGGGTAGTCAGCCTCAGTTTCTATAGCAAATAACTCTTTGGATATTTCATCAACCCAAATATGCGACGGTGAAACATGTTTATCTTGAAAGATTTTCGTCACTTCTTTGGTTTTTAGGTTAATTTTAATAAGACTCTCTGCTTCTCCACCTTTTGATGCAGTGGCATATACAGACTCACCAGATTTATCAAACGCCTTTAATGAGATATCGGTGTAATTAATACCTTCTAAATCAAGCTCTTTCCAAAAACCGCCTTCAGGCTCTCGAACATGAATTGTCGCATTGAGGTAATCGTCACTTGATACAGCGATACGAACATTGCCATCATGGTCTGTTAAAAAACGTCCCATAGGTGCAGGTGATCGCGTAATTAGGGTGCGCAGACCGCGATAAACATCGACTTCATATACAACGGTAGTTGGTTCATTGGTTGCAGTCCATGGGTAAGTGACAACCAAAACTTTTTTATCATCATGAAGTAAAGGATCTAAAAGGTATGAGGTTCCTTGGACTGGAGTTTGTTTTTTTAACCGAGTACCCGTTTGCTGCTCACCATGATAACCAATTACATATGCGCCACGGCTACCATCAACATTCACAGCAAATAACTCACCATAATAGATGGGGGTATCTTGCCAGCCTTTTAAATACTCTTTTTCAAGAATAACACGCTCATTGTTTACCCAGTGGTATTCGCCAACCTGTGCATTACCCGGAAAAGCAACCGCGTGAGTTACTGCAAACTTGCTTGTATCAACAATGATGAGTGAATTTTTACCTTCGTGCTTTTTAATAGCAGCGACGTAATTGCCATCAGGAGAGATGGTTACACGACTAAAGTCATTACCTTTACTAAAATCTTCTACTGATAATTTTGCAGATTTAGCGAAACTGGTAAATGACAGCGTAAATAACGCGAGCCCCAGCATAAAAGTGAGGTATCGAGACATGATTAACTCCATTTAACGATTTAATTGTTATATTTAGCTGAGCAATAATAAAGCAAAGCCCCTATTTTATATACAAAAAATCAACAAAAATGGTTAATTTGATACTTTCTAATGACGAATTTTATGCCAAAATTCAACCACTAACACAACGATAATTCCGGCAACAACGCCCAATAAACCATCAAATATAATTGGCGTAGCCAACTCACCTGTTTTACCAAGTAAACCTGTTACAAACTCAGCGCTACCCTGTTGGGCGTGATGCAAAACGGGGATGCCATGTACCAATATGCCTCCGCCAACTAAAAACATAGCTACCGTTCCTGCAAAGGCTAAAAAGCGCATTAACTTAGGTGCTGACGCAAGTAAAAACTTACCCACTAGCTCTTTAAATTTACCACCACTTTGCTGCGCTTTTTGCAGTAGATACAAACCAGCATCATCAAGTTTAACAATCCCTGCAACTAACCCATACACACCAATGGTCATGATAATTGCAATTACACTTAGCACTAAAGCTTGATTAACCAGCGTTGCACCAGTAACTGTACCTAAAGTTATCACGATAATTTCTGCAGAGAGGATAAAATCGGTGCGGATTGCCCCTTTCACTTTTTGCTTTTCGTATTCTTGTAAGTCCAGTTGTTCAGCCAAAGTTTCAACTTTTTGTTGAGCATGACCAAACAGCTTTTCGATAATTTTCTCTGCACCTTCAAAGCACAAAAACAGCCCGCCAACCATTAACAGCGGAGTGATTAACCAAGGCAACCAAACACTAATCAATAACGCTGCCGGCACTAAGATGGCTTTATTAATAAACGAGCCTTTTGCTACAGCCCAAACCACGGGCAACTCTCTATCGGCGGTTACCCCAGTGACTTGCTGAGCATTCAGAGCGAGGTCATCACCTAACACCCCTGCTGTTTTTTTTGTTGCGACTTTACTCATCGTCGCAATATCGTCTAAAAGTGTTGTAATATCATCAAGTAAGGTTAGTAAATTAGTGCCTGCCATGGTGGTTCCTTGCCCATTAAATACACTATCAACATAACTTATCCTGTCATTTTCACCAACGGTTAATTTTTCTTTGTTAGGCTTATAGCTCATTCAAAAATAAAGGTGTTTCTATGATTAAACCACTTCTCTCGGGGCTCGCTTTAGTTACCTTGTGCGCGTGTGCTGAGCAAAGTGCACCAAGCAATTATCTGTGCGATGGGACCCTTAGTGCCAGTATTGTTGAAAACAATGATGAGGAAGCAAGATTGACATTTAAGGACAATGAATTTTTACTCAATCGCCAAGTAAGTGGCTCAGGAGTTAACTACAGTGCCGATAATGTGCTGTTTTGGTCTAAAGGCGATGAAGCTATGCTGATTTTAAAAGGTAAAAAGTACCAATGTAGCTTAATTAAGCAATAGCAAAACCTATCGCGGCTAAATTAGCTTAATCAGTGGTTTTGAGTATAATAGCGACAGTTTATTCAGCGTTTAAGCGGCTATAATGAAATACAAAGATCTTCGCGAATTTATCGAGTTATTAGAACAAAAAGGTGAACTAAAACGGATCAAACAAGAAATTGATCCTTACCTTGAAATGACCGAAATTGCCGACCGCACGTTACGTGCCGAAGGCCCAGCTCTGTTATTCGAAAACCCTAAAGGCCACACTATTCCCGTTCTTGCCAACCTTTTTGGTACACCCAAACGCGTTGCCATGGGTATGGGACAAGATGATGTTAGTGAACTGCGCGAAGTCGGTAAGTTATTAGCTTTTCTAAAAGAGCCTGAGCCACCTAAAGGCATTAAAGAGGCATTAGGGCAAATTCCAGTATTCAAACAAGTATTGAATATGCCTGCAAAAGAAGTAAAAAAAGCGCCTTGTCAGCAAGTCATACTTGAAGGTGATAATGTCGACTTAACCAAGCTGCCTATCCAACATTGCTGGCCGGGTGATGCAGCCCCATTGATTACATGGGGCTTAACGGTTACCAAAGGGCCTTATAAAAAGCGTCAAAACTTAGGTATTTACCGTCAGCAGCTACTGGGTAAAAACAAAATTATTATGCGTTGGTTATCGCATCGCGGTGGCGCATTAGATTTTCGTGAATGGTGTAAAGAGCACCCTGGTGAACCCTACCCAGTGTCTGTGGCATTAGGTGCTGATCCTGCGACAATCTTAGGCGCTGTAACACCAGTCCCTGATACCCTAAGTGAATATGCGTTTGCTGGTTTACTACGCGGTAGTAAAACTGAAGTTGTTAAATCGATTTCAAATGACCTACAAGTGCCAGCTACCGCAGAGTTCGTGCTTGAAGGTTATATTATGCCGGGTGAAACAGCCCCTGAGGGCCCTTATGGCGATCACACAGGTTACTACAACGAAGTAGACGAGTTTCCGGTGATGACGGTCACTCACATTACACATCGTGAAAATCCAATTTATCACAGCACTTACACTGGCCGCCCACCAGATGAGCCAGCAGTACTCGGGGTTGCATTGAACGAAGTGTTCGTGCCAATTCTGCAAAAGCAGTTCCCTGAAATTGTAGATTTTTATCTACCGCCTGAAGGCTGCTCTTATCGCATGGCTGTGGTCACGATGAAGAAACAATACCCAGGTCATGCCAAGCGCGTAATGATGGGTGTGTGGTCTTTCTTGCGTCAATTTATGTATACCAAGTTCGTGATCGTTTGCGATGATGATGTAAATGCACGCGACTGGAACGACGTGATATGGGCAATCACCACACGTATGGACCCTGCTCGTGATACGACAATGATCGAAAACACACCAATTGATTATTTAGATTTTGCATCGCCAGTATCTGGCCTTGGCTCAAAGATGGGCATGGATGCGACTAATAAATGGCCTGGTGAAACAGACCGCGAATGGGGTGAACCCATTGTCATGGACCCAAAAATCAAAGAACGTGTTGATGAATTATGGGACAGCTTAGATATTCTCTAGGCTGTGTCTATGTTAAACTGCTCAAAATTTAACGGTTATGAGTGCGATTCATAACCGAATTTGCTTCTGTGCTTATAAAGGTAAACTATGCAAACATTACTCGCTGACGTGGTTGCGATCAGCCCGCTTACAGACCACGTACATAAGGTCATTTTGAAACCACAGCAACCTGTGTCATTCGAGGCAGGCCAATATATGCAACTAGTATTAGGCGAAAAAGATAAGCGTGCCTTTTCTATTGCAAGTCGCCCGTCGCAAACTGACCAAATTGAACTACACATTGGTGCCGCGGGTGCTGATTCGTATGCAATGCAAGCGCTTGATCATTTACGTCAAGCACATACAGAGCAACAGCAAGTTAATGTTGAAGTGGGCTTAGGTATATCACAGTTGCGAGTTGAGGGTGAGCGCCCAATTATTCTACTTGCTGGCGGTACTGGTTTTTCTTATGCCAAATCAATGGCTGATCACCTTGCTGAAATTGGCTGTGAGCGTCCTGTATTATTTTACTGGGGTGTACGTGAGCAAGCTGCACTTTATGCACATGATGAAATGCAAGCATGGGCAAACAGCAACCCACATTTCCAATATATTCCTGTGGTTGAAAATGCACCGCAAAGCTGGACAGGTAAAACCGGTTACGTCCACAAAGCCGTTATGGAAGATATCGTGTCTTTAGAACCATACGATATTTACATGGCAGGCCGCTTCGACATGATTGGCGTGGTTCGCGATGATTTTATCAATCATGGTGCGGTACGTGAGAACATGTACGCCGACGCATTTGCATTCATTAAATAACTAACTCATACAGGTTATTGTTAAGGCATCCAATTGGATGCCTTTTTTATTTGTTTTACTTATCGCCTTAATCCATCTAAACGATTTCACAAACTGTATTTCCTTGACCATACTTTGTTTAGAATAATGATGGGGAGAGACCCAAATGCTAAATACAAAAGTACAAGACTTTATGCAACGTAAGTTGCCACACATTACGCCTGAAACTGAAATGACCACCGCGATTAGCGAGCTACAAAAGTTTAAATTACTAGGCGCACCAGTATTCGATGACAACAAAAGCCTAGTTGGCTTTATTTCTGAACAAGAGCTGCTACAACCGCTTATGCAAAACAGTTATTTCTGCGATGGCGTGGTAAAGGTAAAACAACTAATGCGCACCGATGTTGTCACGGTGAGTAGCGATCAAAACATCATTGAGCTGGCAGATGGTATGCAAACTGGTAAGCCAAAAAATTACCCGGTTATTGAGGATGGTAAGGTTGTTGGCATGATCAGCCGAGGAGATGTGCTCAAGGCATTGTATGAAAACTATGTCTCATGCCAAGAGCACCAAGTATAAGTTAGCTGCTTAACGATTAGCAGCTAACTGTTTTAAAGTAGCTTTATCTGCATCGCTTAAATAAGCAATTTCAAGCGCATTAGCTTGTGCTTTTTCCATATCGGCTTGGCTTAAACCTGCCGCAGGTGCTGCTACTTGATACTCATACGCTATTTCAATACCTTCAACTGCTGGATCATCAGTATTAATTGATGCCAAAATACCATGGTCTAAGAAGGTTTTTAACGGGTGCTTTGTAAGCTCAGCAACAGTACTGGTTTGAATGTTACTGGTTAAGCAAGACTCAATACCAATGCGCTTATCACGTAAGTAATCCATTAGCGCAGCATCTTCAATCGCTTTTACACCATGACCAATACGCGTTGCACCAAGCTCGTTAATTGCCTGCCAAATGCTTTCGCTACCTCGCGCTTCACCAGCGTGAATAGTGGCAGCTAAGTATGCATCATGAACTTGCTTAAAGTGATCAACAAATAACTCACCAGGAAAACCAATTTCATCGCCAGCTAAATCAACAGCCACTAAATCATTTTTAAAAGCAAGCAGAGCATCAAGCTCTTGCTGACAAATTTTAGTACCATAAGTACGCGACATAATGCCAATTAGGTTGGCTTTAATTGGTGCGTTTTGACACGCACTTTTAACACCATCAACTACCGCTTCGACAACACCTTGCGGGTGTAGACCTTGGCTTTGCGCCATATAATATGGACTAAAACGAAGCTCTACGTAATCGAGGTTTTGGGCAATAGCATCTTCAACGTTCTCGATAGCAATACGACGACATGCATCGTAATCACCCAATACTTTTACACCCCAATCTAACTTTTGCAAAAATGCCATTAGATTAGGTTCAGGGTCGATAACCTGTACGTGTGGAATAAGCGCTTCAATGTTATCAGCTGGTAATTCTAGGTTGAACTGACGACCAAGTTCTAAGATCGTTTGTGGGCGAACATTACCATCTAGATGACGGTGAATATCAAGCAATGGAAGTTTGTTATTGATCATAATTAGCACTCAGGTTCAGTAAATTTGCGCGGATCATACGTACCCACGACGATATTTCAAGTTTAGATGATTTTATTTACTTTTTTGAGGTCAAATGTCTGCTTTAATGACCGCTATCATTATGCAAGAAATGCCACAAAGTTTTAAAAAGTTTATCAGCATCAATTGGCTTCGTTAAATAACCATTCATACCACTGGCTAAGCCTTTCTTTTGGTCATCATCTTGGGCATTTGCCGATAAGCCAATGATCGGTAAATCAGTGATCAGCAACTCATTGCGAATAACTTTGGTTGCTTCTAAGCCATCCATATTCGGCATTTGAATATCCATGAGCACAAGGTCATAGCTTTTTTCACTGATCATCTTAATAGCCTCGCGGCCATCTTTAGCAATATCAGGTTGGCAGCCTTTGGTTTTTAAAATAGAACTCGCCACATGTTGATTCAACGGGTTATCTTCAACCAATAGAATTGCATCATCGGCAAATGAAACAGTAGTCACATCTATATCAGCTAACTCATCATCACTATGAACCACCTCTTCAAGAGGAGACTCAAATGGCAGCGAAATTGTAAATGTTGAGCCTTGTCCCTCAGTACTACTGAGGCTTATCTCGCCTCCCATCATAACAATGAGTTTTTGGCAAATACTCAAGCCTAAACCTGTACCACCGAAGCGACGAGAGGTTGAGCTATCAGCTTGTGAGAATGGTTTAAACAGGCGCTGCTGGGCCTCTTTACTGATGCCAATACCTGTATCAATAACACTAAAGTAAGTAAATTCACCCTGCTGCCAAATCCGCACTGTAATCGTTCCCTCTTGAGTGAACTTCACCGCATTATTTAACAGATTCAATAATATTTGTTTTAAACGGATTGGATCGGTATGGATCAGTAGGTGTTCAGAAGCATCAAACTCAACTCTAAATTCTAAAGAGCGAGAGTTAAGCTCAAACTGCAGTAAGTTCGTTAATTCACTCACAAGCGCATTCACATCAATAGGCTCTTGATGTAACTCCAGACGCCCTGCTTCAATTTTAGAAAAATCTAAAACATCATTTATCACCCGTAATAGAACATTCAATGCACCGTCTGCTTGATCGATATAACTACGCGCTTGTTGCCAATCTTGCTCTTGCATTGCTAAGTAATGCAGCCCCTTAATACCATTAATAGGCGTGCGTATTTCGTGGCTCATATTAGCTAAGAACTCACTTTTAATTTGGCTAGCTTTATCGGCTTTTTGTTTTTCTTCGCGAAGGCTTTGGGTTTGCTTTGCTACTTGCTGACGAATTTGAATATTAGTGCCTGTTACCGATATCAAAAAGGTAATCAATAACCACACAAACAGCATTCCGACAATTTGCGCAAGCCAATAAGACAGCCAAGATGACTGGGCTACTGATTCCCATAGTTTCACCTGCCAAACACGCTCACCAATAATAAAATTAAAGCTTGCGATTGCTGTAGTGCCAACACGATGAGGGCTGTAAATTTCAACAGGGTTACTACCATCGGTAACATCAAAAAAACTGGCATCAATCTCGGTGTTTTGATTAAAGTTAAGTGTTCGCGCCAACACTTCCAGATTGACCACAGCAACAACATAACCTCTAAAACCTACTTGATGGTTAATGTCTGAATAAACAGGGTTAAAGAACAAAACGCCCTTTTCGCTGCCATCTCCTTGCATAAGGGTGATTGGTTCACTCACAGTGACATTTTTAATTAACCGAGAGTCTGTAAGCGCTTGTTTACGTAATTCGTTTGAGGCCAAATCAAAACCTTGAGCGGGTTGGTTGCCCTCTAAAGGGTGAACATATTGCACCGGAAAATACACCGCTCGCTTACTCACCGGCTGCCATTGCCCTGCAGCATTTTTTTCTTTCACGTAATAGTGGGTGCCTAGTTCATCACGCAGTAGATTTTGATAATTAGTTAGTTGCGAGTGAATAACCTTTGGCGCCCATTCAAAGGCAAGTATCTCTTCACTGTATTGCAATTGACGTGCTGTAAAGCGCTTAAATTCATCAAAATCAACTGCATCGCTACTAGCAAAAAAGGTCGCTAATAAAGCTAAGTGTGACTTAATTTCATCAACTTGGTGCTCAAGATTAGTATGAATCGCACTGACTTTGGCTTGCTGGCGCTGTAAGTCTTTATCTTTTTTTACACTGGCTGCGCCATAAAAACTGACACAAATAACCATATAGATTAATAGCGACGGCACAATTATTTGTAGCCGCTGGCGAGTATGATGGTAACTAAATGCAGCTAAAACTAATGGCGTGAAAATCAGCACTCCAATACTGTCACCAATCCACCATGCAATAAAATTATTAAGTGCCGCATAACTCGGAATAACATTATTTATGACCAATAAACCTGTGCCAATTGATGCCGCAATCAAGCTACACAAAGGGCCGCCAATCATTAAGCCAAGCACACTTTGTTTTAATGACGATAATTCAATCGGGCGCTTAGCTACATGAATAATTATGTAATAGGCGAGCCAAGCTTGGAATGTTGATGCTGTTGTTACACCAATAGCCTGCAGCATCATTTGCCAATGGAAAATATCAGTGGCTTTATCAAGGTGAATGAGGTTTACAAAGAACGCCCCTAGCAAAACTCCTGGTAGGGCACGATTTCGAAATAGCAAGATACTGGCAAGAGCAATACCTGAAGGCGGCCATGCAGCAACCGCATAACCATCAATCGCCAGCAAAGAATTACTTAAATACCCTGTAAGAAAGTAAGCAAGTGCGATACTTATGGTCAGTGTAAATAAGTTCTTCAAGCCATCGCTCCTTTGCTGGCTGGAGTAAAATTATTGATAGAGTACCAATGCTTTTTCTGGCTGGGCACTTTTACTATAACTGAGTACAGCTTGCTGCAAATAGGCATTACGATTATCAGCATTAAGTGCTTTATCAAACACCCGCGCAGCTAAATCGTACTCACCATGAGCATTCGCTAAACATGCTAGGGCTAGAAGTAAATCTGTATTCTCGGTGTCTTTTTTCAATACATCTTGCAAACTTGCTTGCAGCTTGAGTGCATTGCCAGGGCCACTGGTACGTAAAATACGTGCTAAATCTTTATGCTGCAGCGGTTTTTTAACCATTTTAATTAAGCTTAACTCTATTTTATTTAATTCGCCTGCCTTTGCCATCGCTGCCAAATAACTTACTTCAGCGTGTGGTTTAAGGTTTTTCGCTAATTGCTCATAGCGCGCAGTTAAATCCTCGCTTGACTGCGCTGCAAAGTAGCGATCAAACAGTTGCTGCCATTCCTGCTCTGAAAGTGCTTTTTTGCGTAATAAGCGAGGCATGAAGTCATTAAGTGCAGCCCATTTTTGCTCTTGCACTAAAACATGGGCATACATTTTGAGCTCTAAACGAGTAGCTTTTTTGCGTTCAGCTGAGGCTTTTAGATCAGCAAAAATAGTGCTGGTTTCACCGCTGGCAATCCATAACTTAGCCACTTTTAGTTGATTATTTTGACTTATGTTATCAAGGTAGCTAATCGCCTTTTCGTTCTCATTACTCGCTAATGCCGCTTTAGCAAGAAGCGCATAACGTATATCGGTCCACTGGTCTGCAACACTGTTATTATCAAGGGCTAGCTCCAGCTCTGCATAATCGTTATTTATTAAGCTCCATACACCTTGCTCAATAGCCGCTTGTTTACGTTCTTCACTACGAGCAAAAAAGCGATGGCGTGTGTGGCTATACAAAGACCATAAATAACGAACTAGTTTATAAAGCACATATATTGCAGTAAGTGCTAACAGTAAGAGTGCTGTAACGCCCCAAATAGTGCCTTCAATGGTTGTTTTATTAAAGGCAATTAATACATAACCCTTTTGATCAATAAAAAAGGGGGCAATTCCCAAACAGACGGCTATCGCAATAATGATTAATAAAAAGCGGATCATTGTGCCCACTCCTTCACCTGCTCAGTACTTTGCAGTGACACTTTTGGGCTGAAATCAAGTTGCTCTTTTGAAAGCTCAGCGAGGCTTTTTAATGCCGCTTTTGTTTGCGCATCATCTTGCTTAAAGTAATCTTTTACCAAGCTATGTGCAGCATCAACAGCGCTAAAATACACACTGCTTTGTTTACTTAATACAGCATCTTGCGCTTGAGCTAAGTATAAGCTTAAGCGCTGTTTAACTAAGTGGCGCTCTTGCTCACTTAAAAATGGTGCGATAACCATATCTTCACGTGTGCGTACTTCTACAAAGAAGTCTTTAAACTGCTGCCATGATTTCGCAAGGTTCTGACGCCATTCACTGACATTTTCGCTCAATTGATTTGGATCTTCTTTGACGACTTCTTCAGGTAGTGAAATAGCATTAAATACTAGTTCATCAACTTTTTGATTAATGCCATGCAGTTTTAAATAAATTGCTTCAACTGCAACAGGCTCTATGGCGTTCAAGGTTTGCAAGTCTTGGTGAATTGCTTGGCGAATAGCTCCTGTACCCGGGTGTTCTGCTAGCAAGCTATCTAAGCGAGATAGCACAGCGGCAGCTCCTTGGTAATCGTGCTCTGCCCACAATTTAAACTCGGCCATACGTTGCAGGCTTGTAACCTCTTGCGGATTAAGCGTGAAAGTTTGCTGCTCAGCGCGCTTTAAAGCCGCTTGTAATTGCTGCTGAGTTTGCTCAGCACTTTCATTTAGCGCCTCAGAGACTTTTTGTTCACTGTTATAAAGCGAATGTTGTAATGTTTGCTGCGCACTTTTTAATGCATCAATCTGCTGTTGTAAGCGTTGGTTTTCATCTGTCAGCTCAGTAAATGCAACAGCTGATTGCTGATCACTATTTAATTTGTGATAAAACTCATAGCCAACAGTAGAAGCCACTAAAAGTGAAATAAGTAACGCTAAGCTACCTGATTTGCTGATACCTTTTTTTGCTTGCACAGGCGCTTTCGTCCCAGTATTTACCGTTTGCGCTTTTTTATCTGGCTGTGCAGTCACTGGCTTTGCGGGTTGTTTTGATTCTGCTTCACTCATTTTGCTACCTTGCTGATTAATGCAGGTGAACATAGCGCTATCGCTCGCCCCTGCAGCAATATGTATCTGTGTTCTTGCGACCTTTTGTTGCTTTAAATAGTCAGCGATACGCTCACTAGCAACGAAAAATTGTCGCTCTTTCAACCATGTAAGCTGAGGCTCATTTAAGCCATTAAAAATGGCATCCACCGCTGCATTACTAGTAATGACTATACCTTCTACATCAACTGTTTGCCAGTGGTCCATCCACTTACCAGGCTCGCTCTCAATTGCGCTACGCTTGTAAACAACCAACTGATTCAATAAAGCACCACGTTGTTTTAAGGTTTTCGCTATCGTCGTGCGCCCGCCTACACCTTTCACTAATACAATGTTACTCAGCTCTACATCTTGCAGCGTTTTTAGCTCGAGCAGACCTTCTGAATCATGTTTTTTTGGCACAGCAGCTCGACGTCCAAACGCCTCATAAACCGCATCAGCAGTTTGCTGACCAACCGCATAAAGTTGGGCTGCTTTGTTAATTGTTGGTGTGAGTTTTAACAAGGCATGTACGGCATCTTGCGAGATAAAAATAACTTTATCGGCATTTTCTAGCGGCGCAAGCTCACTACTATTAACCGTGAGGTAATCTAAGGTAAGGACTGGACATTGGGTTGTTTGATAACCCGCCTGCTGAAGCTCAAGAGCAAGCTCAGTGCCTTTTCCTTCTGGACGAGTTATCAAAATATGCATATTAAGCGTCTCTATATACTTCAGCTAAAATTTTATCGGCACCTTGCTCAAGTAGCTTTTCAGCAAGTGTAATACCTAACTGCTCTGCGTCAGCCACTGGACCTGTCACTTCATCACGCAGCATTTGGCTGCCATCAATAGCGCCCACTAAACCACGTAAATGCACTTGCTCACCCTCAACTAGTGCAAATGCACCAATTGGTACCTGACAGCCACCTTCTAAATGGCGGTTCATCGCACGCTCGGCATTTACACGAATCCGTGTTTCATTATGCTCAAGCGGAGCTAGTAGCGCTTTTGTAACCTCATCGTCAATACGACATTCAATACCTACTGCGCCTTGACCATTTGCAGGTAATGATACTTCAGGCTCAATAAAGGCAGTGATGCGTTCTGGCATTTCTAAACGAATTAATCCCGCAGCAGCTAGGATAATTGCATCATATTGACCATCATCTAGTTTTGCTAAACGGGTGTTAACATTACCGCGTAAATCACGAATATCTAAATCAGGACGCGCTTCGCGAATTTGGCATTGGCGGCGTAAGCTTGACGTACCAACAATAGCACCTTGTGGTAACTCATCTAAGCTTTTGTAGTTGTTAGATACAAATGCATCACGAGGGTCTTCACGCTCACAAATTGTGTTTAAGGCTAAGCCTTCAGGAAACTCAACAGGTACATCTTTCATCGAATGCACCGCAATATCTGCGCGGCCATCAAGCATGGCTTGTTCAAGCTCTTTTACGAATAAACCCTTACCACCAATCTTTGCCAGTGGCGTATCAAGGATAATATCGCCTTGCGTCGACATAGGAACCAACTCTACCGTTACGTCGTCATGGAAGTGCTCTAATTGAGCTTTAACAAATTCTGCCTGCCATAAAGCAAGCGCACTTTTACGGGTAGCGATACGAACTAGTTTTGTTGTCTGTGTCATGAAAAATCCAATTAATTATCAGGCTGATACTAAATGTTACTCAGCTAAAATTCTAAACTCTTTTTGGGCCAGCAAGTTGCCATCTGCGTCAATAACCTCAACACGCCAATCACCGAGCTGCTCTGGCATGATGTTTTTTGTTGAATAAGTACGAAAACGCGGGCTACTTACAGCTAATTCAATAGAAGCAAGCTGCTGGCCTTGGTAATACCATTGATGACGAACAGTTTGCCCCTGCATATTTCTAAGCTCACTAAAAAAGCTTAAGCTATTACTAATTTGCGCTAATTTTACATCGTTTTTTAGAACATTGACTGGTTCTCGATCAACAACATCGGTTGTTAATACTGCGCGACTTACTTTGTCTGTATCTATTTTAGCGCCGATTGCAACACTGGCAATATGTGCTGAGTGTGAAAACTGCTGCTGAACATCGGGTACTGCAGCAACCTCTATTTGCTCTTCAGTTTGCAGTGGTTCTTCATCGGGAGTGACAGCTGATGTTTCAGGCAGCTGTTGCCCATCAAAAACCGGCTCACTCACGATCTCTGTATCTACTGTATTTGCTTCAGGTTCAGCTACGTCTGCGATAACGACCTCTGTAATAGCACTTTGTTTACTATCAGTAACCGCTGGTTGCTCATTCACTGGTGATGCAGTCACTTCTTTTGGTTCTTCTTGTTTGGCATCATTTAAAGGAGCTTGTAACTCAACACTTGCAAGCTCCGATTGCGGCTCATCCTGTGCTGATTGCTCAGCATTTACAGCCCCAATAAAGCTATACACTAATATAGCCAGTGCAACTAAGATGACACTGCTGACCATAAAAATACGTCGCCAATGCCATTGATAAGTGACCGCCGTAGAAGTTGAATTAACTGCTTCAACAGTATTCATATTTGCTGTAATTACAAGTTTCTTTGTCATGTTGGCCTCTAAAACCAAAAATTAACTCAAGCGAGCAATTAACCACTCACGAATAGCGATTAGTTCTTCACCACAAACTTGGTGCGCCATCGGGTAATCTTGCCAGCTTACTTCCATGTTGTTAGCGCTAAGCACATCAAATGCCTGCCTACCTGCATTATGTGGTACCACATCGTCAAATCGACCATGGGCCATAAAGATGTTTAAGCCTTGCTGCTTGATTTCATCGGCTAATTTATCTGGCACGCACATATAGGTTGATAGTGCCATTACACCCGCTAATCTATAGTCGAGTCGTGGCGCTAAGTGTAGCGATACCACACCACCTTGAGAAAAACCTGCAAGAATAATTTTGTTAGCAGCAATCCCTTTTGCAATTTCTTGATCAATAATCGCAGCCACTTTTGCAGCGGATTCACGAACCCCTTGCTCATCGGCACGCTTATCTAAATCCATTGATTTAATATCGTACCAAGAGCGCATCGCCATACCACCATTAATGGTGACTGGTTGCACAGGAGCATGAGGAAACACAAAACGCACTCCAAGCTCTGCTGGTAGTGCTAGTTGTGGTGCCACTGGCGCAAAACCATCGCCTGAATCACCTAACCCGTGTAACCAAATGACTGTTGCTTTATGTTCACTCTGTGCTGGATATTCAACAAACTCTAAACTCATAGTTCTGAGCGCCACTCGATAGGTTGCCCCGCTTGACGTGTTGCTGCATCACACATAAATTGCCAAAACTCAGCACCCGAGCGGTTATCAATCCACTTATCATCGCGTAGTTCAAAATGGTGACCATTAAATTTCGTCGCAACCCAAACTTGATGAAGTGGTGCTTGCTTGTTGATCACTATTTTACTGCGATCTGGGAAGATGATTTCTAAAATACCTGACGCTGATTCATAATCTAAGTCGGCATCACATTCATCGATTTGCTCTTCAATAGTTAGCATTAATGCATCGGCTAGTGTGTGGTATTCATGATCAGTCATTTTAATGTCCTTTAACTGGCTTTAAGCCTAGATCTGGAGGCAGATTGTGTACATCAAGTGTAACAGGAATAAATTCATCCGCGAATAGCTGCATTTTTTAAATATTCTGTTACTCTGCGATTATAAAGCCAGCAATCGTATTAATCTAATGAAAGAGACTCATAGCCAAAAATTAAAAACAATCTTACCACTTAGCGCCCTACTTCTAACCCTCGCCGGTTGCGGACAAAGTGGTGCTCTTTATCTACCAGATGATACTGCACAGCCTAAAGAATCTCAGCCGCAGGCTGATCCATCCGAACAACCAGAGCAAAAACAGGACCAATAGATGGACTTTTTTAACTACAATAATAATCAGCTGTTCGCTGAAGACATCGCTGTCAAAGAGCTGGCAGAGCAATACGGTACACCGTGTTATATCTATTCGCGTAAAACCTTGAAGCGCCATTACCATGCCTTTGCTGATGCAGCAAAATCGCATAAAAGTTTGGTGTGCTATGCCGTAAAAGCCAACTCTAATATTGCAGTGCTCAATATTTTAGCGCGGCTTGGTTCAGGTTTTGACATCGTCTCAAAGGGTGAGCTTGCTCGTGTAATCCAAGCTGGAGGGGACGCCAGTAAAGTGGTATTTTCTGGCGTTGCAAAAACAGCCGATGAAATTGCGTATGCACTTGAATTGGGGATCAAATGTTTTAACGTTGAGTCAGTGGCTGAGCTTGAGCGTATTTCAGAAGTGGCTACTTCTCTTAACCATGTAGCGCCTATTTCGATTCGTGTAAACCCAGATATTGATGCTAAAACGCATCCTTATATCTCAACAGGTTTAAAAGAGAATAAATTTGGTATTGATATTCAAACTGCGGTGACAGTATATCAACACGCTGCATCTCTGCCTGGTTTAAAAATTACCGGTGTAGATTGCCACATTGGTTCGCAGCTAACAGAAATTAAACCTTTCTTAGCTGCACTTGAAAAAGTGCTAACACTTATCGAAGAGTTAAAAGCCGCTGGCATAACACTTTCACACCTCGATATTGGTGGCGGACTGGGTGTGCCATATAACGGCGAAACACCACCTCATCCAAGTGAATATGTTGATAAAATTACCGCTCGATTAGCAGATTACCAAGATTTAGAGCTGATTTTTGAGCCTGGTCGTGCAATTGCTGCAAACGCAGGCATTTTAGTCACCAAAGTTGAGTTTATTAAACAAAACCAAGATAAGTTCTTTGCTATTGTTGATGCGGGTATGAACGATATGTTACGTCCATCGCTATATCAAGCTTGGCAAAATATTGTGCCGGTTGAACCTCGCGTAGATGATACGCCTACTCACAACTACGACATTGTAGGCCCTGTTTGTGAAACCGGTGACTTTTTGGGTAAAGACCGCGAACTAGCGCTACAAGCCGGTGACCTTTTAGCGCAGCGCAGCGCTGGTGCGTATGGTTTTACCATGAGCTCTAACTACAACTCGCGCCCTCGTGTTGCAGAGATTATGGTGGATGGTCAGCAAAGTCATTTAATTCGTCAACGTGAAACCTTAGAAAGCCTATGGCAAGGCGAGAAAATTTTACCATAAACGTTTTTATAACCGGGCAGCTCTGTGGCATGATTAGCTCAGAGCAATCCTGAATTAGAGCGTTATGTTAGTTAATTTCTCAAAAATGCACGGCCTAGGTAATGACTTTGTTGTTATTGATAACATTACTCAAAATGTTTTCTTATCTCGTGACCAAATAAAAAAGCTGGCAGATCGCCATTTCGGCATTGGCTTCGATCAACTACTTATGGTTGAAGCCCCTTACTCTCCTGATCTAGATTTCCATTATCGTATTTTTAATGCCGATGGTAACGAAGTTGAACAGTGTGGCAATGGTGCGCGTTGTTTCGCCCGCTTTGTTCGTATGAAAGGTCTTACCAATAAGCATAAGATTTCAGTTTCAACAAAATCTGGCAACCTCACTCTTTATATTGAAAAAGATGGCCAAGTTACGGTGAATATGGGCCACCCAAATTTTGAGCCGAACAAAATCCCATTTAAAGCCAGCAAGCGTGAGCTAACTTATATTCTTCGCACTGAAGAACATACTGTATTTAGCGGCGCAGTTTCAATGGGTAATCCACATTGCGTTTTAGAAGTTGATGACATTCATACAGCAGAAGTTACCACTCTAGGACCACTGCTTGAAAATCATGAACGTTTTCCACAACGCGCAAATGTTGGTTTTATGCAGGTAATTTCACAAGATCACATTAAACTTAGAGTGTGGGAGCGTGGCGTAAGTGAAACATTAGCATGTGGTACAGGTGCCTGTGCCGCAGTCGTGGTTGGACAAATTCAAAGTAAACTCGCAAGTACCGTACAAGTCGACTTACCAGGCGGGAGTTTGCAAGTACGCTGGCAAGGCGAAGGCCATCCTGTTCGGATGACTGGCCCTGCTGAGCATGTATTTGATGGACAAGTGGCATTATGAGCAAACTAACAGAACAACAAATTGCTGAATATTTAAAAGCACACCCTGATTTTTTTATTAAAAATCCTGATGTACTCGCTGAAGTTGAACTACAACAGCAAACAGCTGGTGCAACGTCTTTGGTGCATATTCAACAGCGCCAATTACGTGAACACAATACGTTATTAAAAAATAAGATTGAGCAGCTCGTTGAACAAGCAAAAGAAAACGAGTTAATTTACCGCTTATTTAGCGACTGTCATCGTCAGTTATGGACTAACTATGACTTTACGACACTGGCTAGCAACTTGCGCAATATTATCTGCACAAATCCATCCATTAACGAATGCCACTTAGTTAAGTACGATAAAAAGTTTGATGAGTTAATTGCTCACCGCCTGCAAAACGACGGCATTTACTTGGGCCGAGTAAGTCAGCAAGAAAGAGACTTACTATTCTCAGACACGACTCAATCGACTGCTTTATATCTAATTGGTAACACGAAACACCCTGTCGCAATTTTGGCGTTTGGTAGCGATGACGTAAGTCACTTTGAACCGGCAAAAGACAGCTTTTTTGTCCTTGAGTTTGTGCGCTCATTACAACTGCGCTTATTGGAACTTGCATGAGCGATGTGAAGACGCCAGACATTGATGAATTAAGTGATGCTTGGCGAACACCCATCCAACTTTTTGCAGACTACTTACGCTACGAAAAACAATACTCAGCGCACACAGTTAACCAATACACGAGCCAACTAGGCTTTGCAGCGTTGTACTTTAGTAAACTCTGTGAAAACTGGTTTGCGGTACAAGGTGAGCATATTCGTCGTTACAGCATGCAAATGCGTAGCAAACAATTAAGCGGCCGCACAATCAGTTTAAAACTGAGCTGTATTCGCAGTTTATATAAATTTTTAAAAGCCAAAAATATTGCCAGTCAGGCACATTATCATAATCCGGCAGAAGCCATTAAAGGGCCTAAATTTTCCAAGCCTTTACCCAAAAATTTAGACGTTGATCAAATGGCTAAACTACTAGAATTGCCAGATGATGATCCTTTAGCCATTCGTGACAAAGCTATGATGGAATTAATGTATTCATCAGGTCTGCGAATTAGCGAGTTAGTTGGCGCTAACATACAGGATATAAACCCTACTGAAGGTGAAATTTTAGTCCGTGGTAAAGGTAACAAAGAACGTTTATTACCTGTTGGCAGTAAAGCACTCAGTGCATTAAAAGCATGGTTGAAAATTCGTCCTCAATTTGCGCATCCAGATGAAATAGCGGTATTTGTTAGCAGCCAAAAGAAGCGAATTTCCGTGCGCCAAGTTCGCCTTCGTATGCAAGAATGGGGTATCAAACAAGGGATCAGCTCGCAAGTGCATCCACATAAGTTACGCCACTCTTTTGCTTCACATATCTTAGAGTCGTCAGGAGATCTACGTGCCGTACAAGAATTATTAGGACACAGTAGTTTATCTGCAACTCAAGTTTATACGCATTTAGATTTTCAACATTTAGCTAAAGTGTACGATAACACCCATCCACGCGCTAAAAAGCGCCCAACATCAGAGTAAACTCTTGTAATTATGATCCGATTTAACCGTGCCTTATCGCCAGTTTCTGTTTTAAGTTTTGATTTAGACGACACACTTTATAACAACCATCCGATCATTAAATCAGCCTTGCAAGCACAAGCTGATTACCTTGAGGCGTTAGAACAATGGCCAGCGGATAGCATGAGCTATTGGTTAGAGTGCCGCGATAATGCTTTAAGACAAGATGCGACTCTAATCGATGACGTTACGCGCTGGCGACAAACAGCCTTACACTATGCCATGACCAACCTTGGTTTTTCTGCTGAGCAAGCTAAGTTTCATGCCGAAAATGCATATCAGGCATTCGCTGATGCCCGTAGTAAAATAACCGTATCTGATGAGGTACTTGAATTACTTACTAATCTCAGCAAACACTACCGCCTCATCGCCATCACCAATGGCAATGTCGAGGTAGAAAAGTTTAACCTTCATGGCATTTTTGAGTTAGTACTACAAGCCGGTCCACACGGAAAAGCGAAGCCGCACAGCGCTTTATTTGATAACGCTGCAAAACAGTTAGAGGTTACTCATAATGAAATTTTACATATCGGCGATAGCCTAGATACTGACGTACAAGGTGCAAATAATGCAGGTTGCCAAAGTGTTTGGCTAAACAACCAAGCAACTCAATATCGTTATCTTGGGTTAGCTGATATTGAGATACGCAATATCATGGCACTCAATCATTTAGTTAAAAAGTAACTTCTTTCAAAATTTGCTTTATGCTGAGTAAATAACAAACAAAAATAGAAAGCTTATGGCAGAAGAATGAAGGCTCTACTTAAATTAATATTACTGTGTTCTCTTAGCTTAAATGGTTACTTCATATGGCAGTTATTTTCCCCTGAAAAACCAGTAATACTAGAGGCAGACGCACCAACGCCTAAAGTAAAGAAAAGCGCTGTTTTACCAGCCCACTTTCAGCAAGCGGTTGTGTTGTTTAGTAACCACTTATTCGACAAAGCTGTTGCTGAATACACGCAACTACTCACCAATGATCCACACTATGCAAAACAACTTAAACAAGCTTGGCAACAGCAACTTGAGTCATGGCTTTCCCATAAAAATTTCACCTTAAGTGAGCTATTTTTAACGGCTTTTTTAAATAGCCACCCATACGATGTCAGCATGCTTGAATTTGATGCTAAGCGTTTAATAGCACAAGGTGATACCCAACAGGGAATTATCAATTTACTGGCTCTTAGCAACCAGTTAGACAGCAATAAAAAGCAACAACTTAGCAAACAAATAGACGAGCTAAGCACATCCTTTATTGGTGAGCTTATAGCGGCACAACAGTGGCAGGTATTACATAGTAGCAGTCAACACTGGCTTGATTACGCCCCAGGTAACGCACATTACCTATATGCCAATGCATTAGCAAACTACCATTTAGAAGATTATGTAGCTAGTCAAATCATCCTAGATCAACTTCCTGAAAATCATGAATTTAAACAGCAAGCTGAGCAATTACGCCAATTGATACAACAAGCCTTAGCAGGTGTTGACGTTATAAAATTAACCGCTCGAGGTTCACACTATCTAATAACCGGCATCATCAATGATGATGTCGAAACCGAGCTAATGATCGACACTGGCGCTAGTTTTACGGTCATAAACCAAACATTATTAAACTCGCTTAATACCCCTCCTAATTACCTTGGCACATTGCAAGTAAACACAGCTAACGGCGTTATTGAAGCTCAGCGTTATCAGCTCGAGTCATTTCAAATCGGACAACAGCGCATCAGTAATTTTGAAGTGTTGGTAATAGAAAATCATGCTGGTTATGGCTTACTAGGTATGAACTTTTTAGAGAATTTTAAGTTTAATATCAATCAGCAAGTGAATGAGTTAGAGTTAACAAAGAACAATTTTTAAGGACAAGCAATGACTCTTAATGAATTTCTTTCGAAATTAGCAAGCTCACCGCAACAGATTGAGTTTACCGATACAATGGCAGTAATAGACAACAATTATGACTTTATTCCAAGCGGTTTTAACAATCATGGGCTGCTTAGCGAAGCAAATGAAAATAATGGCTCGTGCAAAATTTTTGCCTTTGCAAAACTTAATCAACTAAGTAAGCAAAATACCCTAGATTGTTTTGGCGCATTTTATCGTGAAGAAGTATTAAAGAACCCTGAAGGGCAAGACCACATGAATATTCGTACCTTTATGCTTGCTCCTGAAGCCACCCCTTTCTTAGGAATTACATTTACCGAGCAAGAAGTACTTAAAGCGAAGTAATCTAAGCACAATAATCAAAGGCTTTTTTCCATAAAATAACGGCAACCGTCGAGCGGGTAATTTCTCATCTCATACTTTACTTGGTAGCCGTTCTTTTCGTAGAAAGGTTTGGCTTGAAAATCGAGAGTATCGAGTTGCGCGGTGTTTGCACCAAGCGCTTTAGCCTTACTCTCTAATTCGGCTAACAATCGTGTCGCAAGGCCTTTACCACGCGTCTTATCATCACACCAAAGCCAACTTATTATCAGCCAGTTGCCAAACACTTGGCCGTGAATACCTGCTACAACACTGCTGTTTTTAGCTATGAACTTAAAACCAAGAGGAATACGTTCGGCATTAAAATGCCCAGCATTGTAAGCAACAATATGTTCTCTTAGCTGGTTGTTTAGTTCAGCTGAGTCATCACTTTTTAATTGATACATAGCATACCTTTAAAATGTTATGACTCAGTATACGCTTATATCCTTAATCAGTATAAGTGGTTCTTACCATAAGGAACTTCGAGCATATTACTAGCCAGCTTTTCTGGCTGACCACACATTTCATCATAAGCACTTGTGTGGCGTAATACCATGTCACCATAACTTAAATGATCGAGACGCTTTTGAATGTGCAACGGGCTAATATCGCGGATAAACTCACCTTGCTCATCAGTAACATAATATTCAACGTTATTGATCACCACAGACACCTGATACAGCGCCATTTCCAACGAATGAAGGATAACCTTTTGCAGTGGTTGGTGCGCTGCAAGTTCAGATAACTTAATTGCCATGTCGAACCCCTTTTGTATGGTAGTACTTCTTATACGCGGGTTTGATATACTGTGATCAAATTAATTGTACAAAAATCACTCATGACTGAAAAAGTACGACTTGCCAAATTTATTGCCCATGCAGGTGTTTGCTCTCGAAAACAAGCATCGCGCTTGATAGATCAAGGTGAGGTAACAGTAAATGGCCGTGCTGCAAATCATATAGATCACGTTGATGAACATGATGATGTGATTGTACGTGGCGAAAAAATTTCAGAAAAAGCGCCACTAACCTACTTTGCGTATCACAAACCCGTTGGTATTGATTGCAAATTAAATGCTGACGACCCAACCAGTCTTATTCATAGTCTGCCTAAAACCACTCGCGTTTACCCAATTGGCCGGCTCGACAAAGACTCCCGAGGTTTGTTGATTTTGACCAATGACGGTGAGTTTTGTAATCAACTGATCCACCCTGATTATCATCAACCCAAACGCTATTTAGTTACGGTAGATAAGCCTCTTGATAGCGTCTTCTGTGACAAAATGGCAGATGGCGTACCCGTAGATAAGCAAATAACCCTTCCTTGTGAGGTGACTCAAGTGACCGAAACGCAGTTTTACATCGTCTTAAAACAAGGCTTAAACCGGCAAATAC
This sequence comes from Pseudoalteromonas shioyasakiensis, assembly GCA_013391845.1. Lineage (NCBI taxonomy): Bacteria > Pseudomonadati > Pseudomonadota > Gammaproteobacteria > Alteromonadales > Pseudoalteromonadaceae > Pseudoalteromonas > Pseudoalteromonas shioyasakiensis. The sequence continues at coordinate 637,230 of CP058414.1, read as the reverse complement.
GAAAAATGACACGTTATTGTGGCTACAAAGTCATAGACCTTTACCGCACAGATATCGCAAAGCTTTCACTCACCACGCTGAATTTGCCCGAAGGGCACATAGTCAGTATCAAAAAAAGTGACATTCTCTAACAAAAAAGTTTGCATTAATTGATTACAAGTGTAATCTTAAAATAAAGATTACATCTGTAGGTATAAAAATGATTGAACTTTCTAAAGCAGAATTCGAAGTATTAGATGCGGTATGGCTTGGCTACCCTGCCACTGCAAGTGAAGTAATTGCGCGTTTAAGTGACGATAAAGAATGGCACGAAAAAACCATTAAAACACTGTTGAGCCGTTTAGTTAAAAAAGGCGCACTAAGCTTCGAAAAACAAGGTCGCCAATATAACTACACCCCTTGCATCGCCCGTGAAGAATACACATTAAAAGAAAGCCAAAGCTTTATTGAACGCTTCTTTAATGGCCGTATTGCGCCATTAGTGAGTGGTTTTGCTAAATCAGAGCAACTCTCGCAACATGATATTGATGAGCTAAAAAAGGTCATTGATGATTGGGAAAAACAGCAAAAGTAAGGCTTTGTTATGTTAGATGCATTTTTTAATTGGCTGTTAGATCAACAGCTTTTGATCTCATCTGCAATTATGTTTTTATTGCTGCTAGAGCGAAAGCTACTAAGTCAGCTGTCGGCACGCTTGGTTTATACACTTTGGGTGCTTTTACCTATTGGTTTATTTTTAGCGAACCTACCAGATCACTTAAAGCCGATACAAAACAACTTTATCAGTAAGCTGACTATCACGCCAAACACAGCAATAATGCCGCAATTTACACCAACTTGGTTCGCTGTTTATGCCCTTGTAACTGCTGCGCTGCTACTCACTGCCGTTTACTTTCATTACCGCTTTTTAGCCAAACTGCAATTAGAGCAGATTACAGTCGACCATCACAGTATCCAAAGTCTGTGCTTATATCAAAGTAAACAAATAAGTTCACCTATGGTTGTGGGCGTTATTAACACCAAGTTAGTGCTGCCAACAAATTACCATAGTCACTACGACAACCTTGCTTTAGCACTTATTTTAGAACATGAATCAGTGCACATTAAACGCAAAGACAACCTAATAAACGCCATCGCTTTAAGTGCCACTATTTTGCTGTGGTTTAACCCTCTTGCGTGGCTTGGTTATGCGAGCTTGCGCCGTATACAAGAGCTTTCATGTGATGAGCAAGTGCTCAAAAATAAATCGACAGAACAACGAATTTTATACAGTAAGGCATTAGTGCACTGTGCAAGCTTTAGTAGAGCAGGCTTAATGGCTTATTCACAATACGGAGATAAAAACACCATGTTACAACGTCTAAATCAAATAAAGCAGATCGATAACAGCTCATTTATTGCAAAAACAGCGTTAGTTATTTTTACAGCGGGCATGCTTAGCAGCTTTGCCATTGCAAAACAGCCTATGTCAGTTGAAAAGACAAAAGACTATCAAGCGGTTATGCGCGTAGAGCCGATATACCCAATTCAAGCGGCAGAGCAAGGCATTAGCGGTTCAGTCGTTTTGAAATACGATATTTTACCAAGTGGCGCCACCAGCAATGTTAGTGTGGTAAGTGCGGAGCCTGAAGATGTTTTCAATCGAGAAGCGAAAAGAGCCTTAAAACAATGGCAATATGCGCCATCTGAATCTGGCTTTAAAAACGCCTTAGTACAACTCGACTTTGCCTTAGACGAAAACTATCAAGCAAATGATTTAATTGAGAAAATTAAAGTTAGTTCGAAATAAGCAGTAACAACTTAAGACCCTAAAGCAAGCGCCTTATTTAAGCCGCTTGCTTTGTGGTTTTTAACTCATAGCCTTGTGACTAGAGGCAAAGTGCAATCATAGCCACAGCACAAACATAACCCACTAGCCAGACTAGTGAGCGCAAAATATCCTGGTTTATGTAGTAAAAAATACAATACAACACACGGGCAATAACATGCATAATCGCAAGGGTTTCAGTCACCTGATAGATATTATTGCTACCGATTACGACCGCCAGCGCTACTGCAAAAATAATCAACGATTCAAAGCTATTTTGGTGTGCAGCCAATGCACGAGCACCAAAGCCGGTTAGTTTTGCTTGTTGTTCACGTGGGTGCTTGTTGTCATAGCCTGACAACTTATTTTGTGCAAAAGCCACAGGTGCTTTAGCTAAATAGGGAATGAGTACTGCGATGAGTGCGCAGATAATCAGTGTTGTCATGATATTTCCTTATCTTGTTTAAATTACTCTCTACCCTATCGTAAACAAAAAAAAGCCGCTACTTATAACAGCAGCGGCCAGCAATAGCATCATTGTCACTATAGCCTAATGCTTACCTAAAAGCCCTGCGGCATATTGTCACAGCTGAGTTTTTCTCAAGTTGGTCGATAAGCTAATGCTCTCATTCTTTGGTTTTGTTACTCTAATTGCCTCTCCTAATTAATTTATTTTCAATATGACTTGGATTTTCTTAACCATTTTTGCAGCATTTATGCAGTCATGGCGCAATGCGCTGCAAAGTAAACTCAGTGCGACGGTCAGTGTTGCTGGGGTAACACTTGCTCGCTTCATTGTTGCCAGTCCTATAGCGGCCCTTTATTTATTAGCACTATATCAATACCAAGATGCAGCTTTTCCTGACTTTAACTTAGCTTTTATTAGCTACATTGTTGGTGCCAGTATTGTTCAAATCGTTGCCACTGGTTTGATGGTAAAGCTTTTTAAAATGAATAACTTTGCTGTGGGTGCCGGGCTTGCCAAAAGTGAAGCGCTAATGGCAGCGATTTTAGGTGTTATGTTTTTTGGCTCTGCACTTTCATTACTTGGCTGGATTGGGGTATTTATTGGTGCTATCGCCGTACTGCTATTGAGTGGCATCGCGAATGTTAAACACTTTAATTTAGGCACTGCCCTACTTGGGCTGGCTTGTGGCACTTCATTTGCGCTTTCATCTTCATGGATCCGTGAGGCAAGCTTAAATTCAGGACTGACTTTCCCGCACTCAGCTGCGTGGGTATTGCTGCTGATAATTAGCTTACAAACGTTGATGCTGTGCGTGTATATTGCATTCAAAGAGCGCGATACGTTTAAAAAGATGTGGCATCACAAAGGCACTACCACGGCAGTCAGTGTTTGTAGCTGCTTAGGCTCGATAGGTTGGTTTAGTGCTATGAGTTTGCAGCACGTTGCTTATGTAAAAACACTAGGACAAGTTGAAGTTTTCTTTACCATTATGGTATCGATACTTTGGCTAAAGCAGCCATTAAAACGCCAAGATACAGCAGGGCTTCTGTTAATTGCACTGGCAGCCATTCTTGTTATGCTACCTAGTTAGTTACATTTTTGTCATTAAAAAAGCGGCTATGCCGCTTTTAATTTCGTTAATGACTAATTTTAAGAGTTATCACACCACTTATTATTAAAAGTACTCCGGCAATGCGGCCAAATGTCGCAGCATCACCATAAAATAAAATACCCACCAAGAAGGTGCCTGCTGCCCCTATACCAGTCCATACAGCATAGGATGTTCCCATTGGGATATCTTTTTGCGCCAACCACAACATAAAGCCACTTGCGACCATAAAGGCAACGGCTATCGCAATACCTAACCAGCGACTGTCAGCTTCTTGAGACATTTTAAGACCAACTGGCCAGCCAATCTCTAGCAGTCCAGCAACAATTAAATACAACCACGCCATTATTGGTCTCGTTTTTTCAAGATCACGTCATATAAGTCTTCACGGCGGTCTTTTAAGTTTCTAACTGTACCTTCACTGTGAAGGATTTTCAGCTTATCCATATCTAGATCACTGAATAACAGCATTTCAGTATTAGGTGTTGCTTCATTCAAGGTTGCATCATGCGGAAACGAAAAATCAGAAGGGGTAAGAACAGCCGATTGAGAATACTGTACATCTAAACTCTCTACCTCAGGTAAATTACCAACAGAACCCGCAATCACAACATAACATTCATTTTCAATTGCACGCGCTTGTGCACAATGACGAACACGTAGGTAACTGTTTTTAGTATCAGTCCAAAATGGCACAAATAAGATATCTAACCCTTGCTTTGCAAGGATACGTGAAAGCTCAGGAAACTCGACATCGTAACAAATTTGAATACCGACACGACCTGCATCTGTTTCAAATACAGCAATTTTGTCACCCCCTTGGATCACCCAGTCATTTTGTTCGTGAGGCGTAATATGAATTTTACGCTGCTCATCAATCTTACCGCTTCGGTGACATAAATAGCTGACATTATAAATCTTATCGCCTTCAGCTAGCGGCATAGACCCGGTGATAATATTGGCATTATATTCAACTGCCATACGCGACATTGCATCACGAAAAGTTTCTGTGTACTCCGCTAAATAACGAATTGCCTCAGTTTGATTACTTTGCTCAGTGAGGCCCATTAATGGCGCATTGAAGAATTCCGGAAACAGAATAAAGTCACTTTTATAATCAGATACCGTATCAACAAAATACTCCACCTGTTTGAGAAGCTCTTCAACAGACTCAACACAACGCATTTGCCATTGTACGGCACCGACTCGGACAATTGACTTGGTTGACTCAAGTACCGTATCAGTCGGCTCAAACATAATGTTATTCCACTCTAGTAAAGTGGCATAACCGACAGATTCTTGATCTTCAGGAAGGTACTTTTTGAGTAAACGTTTTACTTGGAAGTCATTAGAAAGCTGAAAACTTAAAATCGGATCATAAAGCTCTTTGTGGTCAACTTTTTCGATGTACTCCATTGGCGACATTTCTGCACTGTGATTGTAATAACGCGGAATTCGCCCACCCGCTAAAATAGCGCGTAAGTTATACTGACGGCACAGCTCTTTACGTGCATCGTATAAACGGCGCCCAAGTCGCATCCCTCGGTGAGTTGATGATATAACCACATCTAAACCATAAAGCGCATCGCCTTCAGGGTCACTAAATACTCGGTCATGGCCATCAACAATATCTTCATAGGTATGCGGGTTCGAAAAACGAGCATAATCTACCTGAACACTTAACGCGATGCCCACTAAAACACCATCGTCAACAATGCCTATTTGTCCTTCTGGAAACTGATCTATCAGCCTAAAAATGGTGTGGCTTGGCCATGCACCGCCAAGCCCTGGATATGCTTGGTCCATAAGAGTTTTTATTTGTGGGTACTGTTCTTTAGTTAGATTACAGATCTCTAAATGCGTTTTTTCGGCCGGCATAGATACTCCTTTTTTAGGCACGAGATAACAAGCAAAGCAAACATTCAGTCAGCATGTTTCTAGATTAGCTTTAACTAGAGTGGCATCAAATCCCCACTCTGCCAAGACCCAAAGCTTAACAAACGTGATGTGAACAAACGCTTATCTTCACTGATAAACATTCGCTGCAAGCGTTTACACAGCAAAAGCGATCAATTATAAACCTGCATTGCTCAACTTTTCATCTATAATTACGCTACACTCCATGTGTATTTGAGGTGGGATTGATCAAACGTCTACTAAAAAAATCAAAGCAATCTGGCTTAGAAGAGATTGAGCATGTTAAGTTTCTAATTATTTGTAAAATTGCCTATTTCGCGCTCATTGTTCATGTCTTGCTAATCCCCGCGTTTGCCCATATAGGTGCAAACATGCTTGCTTTAGTTAATATTTTGAGTGTTCTCGCTTGGGCCAGCGGCATCTTTTTAATTAAGCAAGGACTGACTTCCCTGGCACTTCGAGTATTTTCCTTGAAGTAATTATTCATGCTGTGATTGTCTGTGCCACCCTTGGTTTAGGTGCGGGGTTTCAGTTTTACTTGTGGACAGTCTCTTGTATTTTAATGATCGACTACCAATTAACTTTTAAACGAGCGGCAATCTATAGCTTAGTAATGATTGCCACATTCGCCCTTCTCTATGTGTTTTTTGCGGACGTTCAGTACAGCTTTGCTTACCCAGAATTACTTCCACACGTTAATGTGATAAATATTATTATTGCTGGCTTACCCATGGTATACGGCATGGGTTTAATTAGAGAAATCACCATATCACAACGAATTGAGTTAACAGAAATGGCAGCCCGCGATCCTCTCACCAAACTTTATAATCGTCGTTTTGCAAAAAAATTAATTACCTCAGCACATAAGAAAAGTATTGAGCAAGATAGCAATATTTGTATTGTTATGGCAGATATCGATAAGTTTAAAAATATCAATGACAACTACGGCCATGATAAGGGTGATACGATACTCATTAATGTTGCCAAACTAATTAGCCAATTCATCAATGATGAAGATATTGCTGTACGCTGGGGCGGCGAAGAATTTTTATTATTATTAACCAATACAGATGCAAAACAAGCCTACGCAAAAATTGAAACTTTGCGTATAAAAATCGCCGAGCTAGAAGCGCATCCTGATTTCCCTGATATCAATGTAACTATGAGCTTTGGACTCATTGAGTGGCAACCACTCGCTTCGATAGAAAAAATGTTGCAACATGCCGATGAGGCTCTTTATAGAAGCAAGCATGCAGGACGCAACCAAACGACCGTTGCCAAGGGAGAATGTCCTGCTTTTAAGGATGCTGATGCGGTTAATTAACCGCATCAATGGTGATACTGTGAGCAATCTCTTGAGGCAATAATGGCGTTAAACCATTGCTGACATAGTCGTTGAATCCAGCTCTATAAAATTCCGACAATGGATGTCCCGATTGACCACCAGGTATAGCCATAATGGCATTATCTAAGTGTCCTGGTTGTACAATAAAACGCTGCGAAGCACCAAAGCTACGCCCTTGTACCGCAGGCATAAAGGTATCACCAAAACCAGGGGCTACAGGCATATTTAACAAGCTTTTAAGTACGGGTATTTGTTTGGCAAACGGGTGCTCAATCACTAATTCGTTGACCTTACCCCATTGCCAACTGTGTGGATTGTTGCCGTACTGCTCTGTGAGTTTAGTAATCACGCGATCAAAGGCGCCTAACATTTGTTGCTGCCAATTTTCGTACTTAGGATTTAACCATGTTTGAGGCTGAGCTTTGATAAGTTGCCAAACGGCAGGCTCTAAGTCTCGTTTTACTGGCTTTAAGCTACTATCGAGAGCTTTTAGCTTATTCTCAATTGGACTAAATAAACCATTGATCACTTCACTGCGATAACGTTTTACCAAGGTATAGCCAACTGAGTCACTACAAGCGCACGCCTGCCAATTGTTTAATTCATTTAAATATAAGGCATATTTATCGCCTGCAGCGCTAAGCTGTTTGACTAGTAATTGATGCCAAGCAGTTAAGAAGCGTGCTTCGTTATCATGTTGTAAGTCATAAAAATCTTGTTCGTTGAACTGCTGTTTTTCAAATAAGCGATCGCGAATTTGTGCAGAGCGAGCCCCCATTGCATAGCCACCATTACCAAAACGCTGATTATCTTGCGCAGAAACAACCCGTGAGTTTCCTGTCCATAACCGACCACTTTCTGGGTTTTTTACAAATGGACGCTGCGTTTCGTTTTCATGCCAAGCAGCAGGATACGCTTGCTCAGAAACAGCTAATTGATGCGGTATTTTACGAGCGGGAACTGCTCCCATATTTTTCCAAGCAGCATTACCTTTATCATCAACAACTATCAGGTTTTGTACTGGAATACCAACGTCCGCAGCAAGCGTTAATGCATCATCAACATTGTTTGCTTGCTCAAGCTTAAGCAACTCCATATCAACCGCATACTCATGGTGAGCAACCCAACTTAAGGCATAAGGTTTGCCGTTAATTTCTTTAACAGGGCCATACTCACTCATGGTTAAAGCATAATTTTCAACGTTGCCATCATTAAGTAAGATGGGTTCATCTATCAGCCAAGTTTTCTCTTTACTCTCAAGAGCAATCCAATCGGCAGTATCTAGATAACCATTAGTAAATCCCCAAGCTATTTTATTATTGGTACCAACAACAATGGCTGGAGCCCCGGGTAATGACACACCAGTTATTTGTTGCATTTCACCATTTAATGGGTAATTAAGCTGCGCACGATACCAAATAATTGGCACTGCAAATGATAAGTGCATATCGTCAGATAGCATTGCAGCACCCGTTTCAGTTAGCTGCCCAGTGACTGCCCAGTTATTACTACCAAGCTCTTTACGGTTTGCAATCTCGGTCGAAGCCCATAAAGCGTCTTTAAGCGCAGGAATACCGCCGTTATAAGGTGCAAGCTGACTGTTATCGAGCGCGGCTTGATATTGGCTTGGCTGAGTAATAAAGTCGACCATCGCTTTGCCATATAGGTCTTCGATTTCGATCAGCGTTTGGTCACGCTCAAACGTAGCAGTTTGTAAATCTAAGTACATGCTAAAAATGATTAGTAAGCTGTCTTCACTTTGCCAAGGTTTTGCTTCAGCGCCAGTGAGCAAATATTCAAAGCTATCATAGCCAACTTGTGCATGGCCTTCATTGACCCCATTTGCATATGCTTGCAATAGCACTTTATCTTTAGCAGGTAATTGCGCGACTGCAATCTGGCTACGTTTTCGTAATTGATGAAAACGCATTTTTTTATCAAGCCCAACAGCAGCTTTACCAAATAACTCACTAAGTTCACCTGCCGCATTGCGGCGCAGTAAGTCCATTTGAAAGAATCGGTCCTGACCATGAGCAAAGCCTAAGGCATAGGCCGCATCTAAACGGTTCTCGGCATGAATAACAGCCTGCCCTAAGGAGTCCCGTTCAATCTTTACTGATTGCGAAATAGCATCACTTTTACCCCGGCCATCAAGTGTCGGTAAACTTAAATTTAATACGCCATAAACAAGCCCGGTTGCCAGTAACACCAATACAAACAGGCCTATGAGTAACCATTTGATTATCTTAAACATGCCAATTTTCCTTGCGCTGAAGTAACACTGTATTAACCTGGTATATTAACCTGAGTTTTATGAAAAAATAGTGTTGCGATACAAATAATTAAATTTAACGTCCTAGGTTAGCTGTTCATTGTTAATTACCACAGAAATTGTCTATAGTAGGTAGATAGTATAAAACCTGATATTTCTCATGCCGCTAGCGACCGAAGCAGATAATAAAAAACTACAAAAATTGAAGCTAGCCTTCTGGTTATCACTTGCCTGTATCGTGGTAATTGGTCTTTTAATCGAGCAAATTAATTACAATCGTGAAAAAGATGCTTTTCGCTCTCAAGAACTAGCGAAAATAAGCGCTTATCGCGCAGAACTCGAAGCAAAGATGGTTTCTAACATTCAACTTGTGCGCGGCCTTGCTGTTGCCGTTGCTGCCGAGCCAAATTTAGACCAAGCTCGCTTTACGCAAATAGCTAGCCCCTTATTTTCAACCTCCTCAGAGCTCAGAAACATCGGCGCAGCCCCAGATATGATTATCCAGATGACTTACCCTCTTGCGGGGAATGAGAAATCTATTGGACTAAACTTTTTAGAAGCCCCTCGGCAACGCGATGATGCAATTAGAGCACGAGATGAAAACCGTATTGTTATGGCTGGCCCATTAGAGCTGGTGCAAGGTGGCCAAGCGCTGATAGCAAGAATGCCCGTATTCACACCACCCGAGCTCACTTTTTGGGGATTACTCTCGGTGGTACTCGATATAGATAAGATCTACAGTAACTCAGGTTTAATTGCACTGAGTCAACATTATGAAGTTGCGCTGCAAGGGCGCAACGGCCGCGGTTCAAAAGGTGACTTTTTTTACGGTTCTAAAGACGTGCTCAACACCAACCCTCTGAGTTTTAGAATTAACTTTCCAGGTGGTGAGTGGCAAATGTATGTCACACCTAAATCTGGATGGCAGCCTCCAAGCTCTGCAATTTGGCCACTGAGACTAGCCATTATTTCATTCTGTATTTTGTTTGCTGGCGCTTCAGTATTCTTCTTACGTATGGTTGAACGACAGCACAAGAGCGAGCGAATGCTAGAAACCATGAGTAGCCTCGCCAAAGTCGGTGCTTGGTCATTCAACCTTGAGAAAAAAACCGTATATTGGTCTGACATGACCAAGCAAATATTTAAGCTTCCCTTAAATGTCCAGCCTGAATGGCCTACTAACTATACTCTTTTCAAAGCCGGTGAAAGTCGTGAAAAAATTCGCCGCCTTAACGAGCGCGCAATTAAGTATGGTGAAAGTTTTGAAACACAAGTAGAGATTATCACTGCTGAAGGTGATGAAGTTTGGGTACTGTTACACGGAGAAGCTGAGCATAAAAATGGCCGCTGTATAAAATTATTTGGCTCACTGCAAAATATTGATACCCGTAAGCGAGTAGAGCTCGAAAATAACAAGATCGCCTTACATAACGAGATCCTTGCATCATTAACCGTCAATGATGCTGTACTGACAGGTAACCTTAACCTTTCTAAACATGTCATTGTGCAAGCTATTTGCCATGCATTCGATATTGATCGCGCGAGTATTTGGTTATTCAGTGACGATCGTCAATCGCTCAACACCTTTGCGATTCACGACCAGAGTCAGCCTGAATTTAGTGAAGCAATATCACTACAACAAATTGAATTTCAAAATTATTTTGATGCCATTAATAATCACGCTGTGATAAATGCCAGTGATGCACAGCAACACCCACTGACTAGCGATTTACGTAGCAATTACCTAGATTGGTTTAATATACGCTCAATGCTCACCGTGATAATTCCAACAGGAAGCAAAACGATGGGGGTAGTGTGCGCTGAAAAATGCCATAACCGCAGACATTGGAGTAAAAATGAAGAGAGCTTTTTAATCGCTGTTGCTGCGTTAATTGGAAGTTTACACGCAAGTCAGCGCCGTATAGAGACTGAGCATCAGCTAGTCCAAGCAAAAGAGGCAGCTGAACAAGCAGTAAAAGCCAAAAGTGAATTTTTAGCGAGCATGAGTCATGAGATCCGCACACCCATGAATGGCGTGATTGGGATGCTCAATATCATTAAGCAAACCAAATTAGACAACCAGCAAAGCCATCATATCGATTTGGCGCAATCATCGGCTGAGTCTTTACTGCATATCATTAATGATATTCTAGACTTTTCTAAAATTGAGGCTGGTAAACTCGATATTGAAAATGTGAGCTTCAACGTATTAAAACTACTTGGCGATACGATTGAATCGTTTGCTATCAAAGCAGAGCAAAACAATACCAAGTTACTGTTAGATACTACACAACTTAATCATGGGTTTATTATTAGTGACCCGAATCGTATTAGACAAATCATCAATAATTTAGTGAGTAATGCCGTTAAATTCACCAAAGATGGTGAGATTATCGTCATCGCCAAACTCGAAACAAGCGACGAAGAGTTGTTTTTGAACTGCTCTGTTATTGATTCTGGCGTTGGGATTAAACCTGAAAAACAAGCCACCTTATTTGACTCATTCACACAAGCAGATGCATCAACCACACGTCAATACGGCGGGACAGGACTTGGGCTTGCGATTGTCAAACAGCTCTGCCAGTTAATGGAGGGGGATGTCAGTGTAATTAGCTCATATGGGGAAGGCAGCACCTTTAATTTTTCTGTAAAAGTTAAACGTGATCACACAAAACAAGCACCTGAACCTAGCCACATCTTAGATAAAAAGCATATTTTAATTGCTGATAACTGTAAGCTAAGTATCAATATCACCAAAAAACAGTTGCAGTTGTGGGGTGCTGAAGTAGAAGCATATAGCGATATGTCAAGCTTACTCAATTGTGCTTCAATGCCTGACAATAAAGGTTGTGATGCAATTTTAGTTGATTATCAGTTTTATAGCAGCGCAACAAAAGAGCACCAACAAGCGTTCTTAAAGTACTTTAATGCCACTAGCTGCAAACGAATTCTGATGGCACCAATGAACCTTACGGAAAAACAAACAAGACAAACAATAAAAGTTGAGAGTATTATCTTCAAACCATTAACACAGTCTGATTTATTTAATTCACTAGTAAATGACAAGTACATTGAACAGCAGCAAGTCAGTAAAGAAACGTTAATAACCAAGGCTGTAACCAATAACAGTAATACAGAGTCACAGGTTTTGCTCGTTGAAGATAATAAAGTGAATCAGATGGTCGCCGGCTCATTATTAAAACAAGCAGGCCTTAGTTTTGATATTGCCGAAAATGGTCTTGAAGCAATTGCAAAACTTTCAAGTCGTGAGCAAAGGCCTTATCTTTTAGTGTTAATGGATTGCCAAATGCCAGAAATGGATGGTTACCAAGCAACACGGGCCATTCGTGCTGGTAAAGCAGGTGCAGCTCATCAAGGGGTTAATATCGTCGCACTGACAGCAAATGCAATGCAAGGTGACAAAGAACGTTGTTTAAATGCTGGTATGAACGACTACGTCACCAAGCCCCTTAAATTTGACTCGCTCAATAAAAAGTTAACAGTGTGGCTAAGCACTGAAGAATAAAGAAAGAGAGTAAAACCATGCAATTATCATCAATTCAACAACGCGTTATTGGCTGTTTACTCGAAAAGCAAAGTACAACACCCGAACATTACCCATTATCTTTAAACTCACTTACTAATGCATGTAATCAAAAATCTAACCGTGAGCCAGTAATGTCTCTAACTGAAGCGCAAGTCCAAGATACCCTTGATGAACTTATTGCATCACGCTTGGTAACGGTTGATGAAGGACTGTCAGGGCGTGTAAATAAATATGCTCATCGCTTTTGTAATACCGAGTTTGGCAGTTTGCAATTTAGTGAGCAGCAACGCGCTATTATTTGTTTGTTACTATTACGAGGCCCGCAAACACCGGGAGAAACTAAGAACTCGCAGCAACCGACTGGCTGAGTTTAGTAATGTCAATGAAGTCGAAGCAGCATTAAATGCACTCATCGAGCAAGAATATGTTGCACGCTTAGCACGAGAGCCTGGCAAACGAGAAAGCCGTTACATGCACTTATTTGTAGACCCAGACAGCATTACTGAAGACATGGCAGCTAATGAGCCTTTTCAGGACAACAGTAGTGAAGTGCAACAATTACGAAGCGAAATCGAAGATCTTAAGCAACAAATTAACGCAATAAAAGCGCATTTAGGTCTTTAATAAAAATCACGCCCGTAACATAATGTATAAAACGCTGACAACCACAACGAAAAATAGGAGCTCTACCATGCGTGCCGACATTCTGGCGGAAATGAAAGTCCAACCAACTATTGATGTAAAAGCGGAAATTACCCGTCGCGTTAACTTTCTTAAAAGCCGACTTATTGCTGCGCACTCTCGCTCACTTGTATTAGGGATCAGTGGTGGTGTTGACTCATCAACCTGTGGCCGTTTATGCCAATTAGCTGTTGATGAACTAAACCAAGAGCACAACACCAACGAATATCAATTTATTGCAGTACGCTTACCTTATGGCGTACAAGCAGACGAAGACGAAGCGCAACTCGCGGTTGATTTTATTCAACCGAGTAAGCGTATGACGGTTAATATCAAAGCTGCTGTAGATGGCATGCATGAGCAAGCAATGGCTGCGGTTGTTGGTGGTAATGCTGAATTACCAGAGCAAGCTAAAATCGACTTTATCAAAGGTAATGTAAAAGCGCGCCAACGCATGGTTGCGCAATACGAAATTGCCGGTTTCTGTCAAGGCTTAGTGGTTGGTACCGATCACAGTGCAGAAAACATCACTGGCTTTTACACTAAATTTGGTGACGGAGCGTGTGATTTAGCACCGTTATTTGGTTTATCAAAACGCCAAGTTCGTGCGCTTGCTGAGCACTTAGGTGCGCCAGCTGTACTAGTACATAAAGCCCCAACCGCTGACTTAGAGTGTGACCGCCCAGGCCTTACCGATGAAGAAGCGCTTGGCTTAACTTACGATCAAATTGATGATTTCTTAGAAGGTAAAGATGTCAGCAATGAAGTCGAAGAAAAGCTAACAGCTATTTACTTACGTACTCAGCATAAGCGCCAAGCAATCCCAACGGTTTACGATGCGCTTTAAATAACGATCAATAATTCATAAATAGTAAACGACACTTCTAGGGCAATGAGTAGCACTAAAAAGCTAATGAGTTGCCCACTTTTCACTCTTGCACACATATAAGCACCTAGCGGTGCGCCCAGCACCACAACAGGAATAGCAGCTAATAGATAGGCTTGAATTTGTGGGTTAATAGTCTCGAGGTAAAAATAATTCATAACACTTGCTACGACAGACGTCACAGCCATAATGATCACAGTGGTTGCCGTTGCACGTTGAATATTCGCGTTATATGCAATAACTAACAGCGCAAAAACAGCAATATCGGCGCCCGACCCAACCAATCCCGATGCAACACCACCAAGCGTAGCTATCAACGCGACTCGCGTTTTATTTACGGTGATCTTTGTCTGGCTACAAATATGCTGAGCTCGGCGATAAATACGCCACGCTAAGGTCAACGCAAAACATAATAATAGTGCACTAAAGACCGCTTTCACCGCTAACCTTGGTAAGTGATCAGCAATGAAAAATAAACTCAATATAGCGCCGAAAATAGCCATTGGCGTCGCGATTAATACCACTTGTTTGTAATAAGGGATACGGCTAAAAATAATTGTTAAAGCAGCAGCTGTCATACCAAAGCTTTGTATAGCAAGAGAAAACACTTTCGCTGTCGCAGGTTCTATCGCTAATATTTTGGTCATTACCGGAAACGCTACCGCACCGCCTCCCAGAGCAGTGCCACCAGCGACAAATGAGCCAACCGCCATCGTTGCAGCAATACTCAATTGCGTCACAAAATTACTCACTGCATTAGCGGGGCCTTGCAAAAGCAATAAAGTACAATAAACAGCGATAATAAATAGCCATGGTACGGTTCGTAGCCAGCTAAATGATTTAATGACAGCAAGCATAATGAAAAAGAAAAGTATCAAGTATGGCTATTATGCCTGAGACTGAAAACCGGGCAACTGATCTATGATTGCCAGTATTGCGTAGAATGTTTGGCAACATGAATGCAGTAAAGGTGAAATAGTTCTGTAATTTGGTTTATAGTTGTTACAGTTAAATACATTACTTTTCAAATCAAAAATCTAAGGTTTTATATTAGTTTATGTCATCGCCCATTTTAATTACTGGCGCAGGCCAACGTATTGGACTCGCTGTGGCCGAGCACTTTTTAGCGCAAGGGCAAGAAATAATAGTAACTTACCGTACCCGTCATGAAGCGATTGATGTGCTTGCAGGTAAAGGTGCCATTTGTATCCATGCCGATTTTAATAATGACCAAGCTATCGGGCATTTTATTGAAGAATTAAAAACCCATACCAACCAACTCAAAGCAATTATCCATAATGCGTCTAGCTGGGACTGTGAAGCAAATAACCACGATTACGCAGACCTATTTGACAACATGATGCGTATTCACGCCAAAGCGCCCTATTTAATCAATTTAGCAGCCTCTGACTTGCTATTACATTATCAGCAAAACAGTGGCCAAGCCGCAGATATTATTCATTTAACCGATTATGTCGTTGAGAAAGGCAGTCCTAAACACCTAGCTTATGCTGCAAGTAAAGCGGCGCTTGATAATTTAACCAAGTCGTTTGCTGCTAAATTCGCACCTGCCATTAAAGTAAATGCAATTGCGCCTTCGTTGATCATTTTTAACGAACACGACAGCGACGAGTACAAAGCAAAAACATTAAAGAAATCGCTAATGGGCATTGAGCCCGGCTGCGCCGAGATTATTAACAGCGTAGAACTATTACTAAACAGTCACTACATCACAGGTCGTTCTATGCCTGTTGATGGTGGCAGACATTTAAAATAACGAATTACTGAGAAAGCTATGCACGATGATTTAAAAAACAGTTACCAGCAAATAATTAGCGCAGTGGGTGAAGATCCTGCTCGTGAAGGATTACTCGACACACCAAAGCGCGCTGCAAAAGCGATGGAGTATCTGACTAAAGGCTATCGTCAAACATTAGATGAAATCACCAACAATGCGGTATTTACTTCAGATGCCGATGATATGGTATTGATCCAAGACATTGAGCTTTACTCTATGTGTGAACATCACTTACTGCCGTTCGTTGGCCGCTGTCATATTGCTTATATCCCAAACGGTAAAGTACTTGGCTTGTCAAAGTTTGCTCGTATTGTTGACATGTATGCTCGTCGTTTTCAAATTCAAGAACAGCTAACCCACCAAATTGCTAAAGCGGTTGAAGAAGTGACTGGTGCGAAAGGCGTTGGCGTAATTGTTGAAGCAAAGCACATGTGTATGATGATGCGCGGTGTTGAAAAGCAAAACTCGAGTATGCGTACATCAGTTATGTTAGGTAACTTCAGAGCCGATCCAAAAACCCGTAACGAGTTCTTACAACTAGTTAGAGGGTAACGATGGCCAACGCAATTATTAATGTCACTAATCTCAGGCTACGAACCTTTATTGGTTTTAACCCTGAGGAACGTGAGAAAAAACAAGATGTAGTGATTAATTTAGAAATTCATTACCCTGCTGATCAAGCTTGTGAGACTGATGCGGTTGATAAAGCACTAAACTACAAGACCATCACCAAAGAAGTGATCAGCCTTGTCGAAGAAGGCCACTTTTTGCTATTAGAAAAATTGGTTGCTGAAATTTTAGCAATTTGCCACCAGCATCAAAGTGTTCACTATGCCAAAGTGCGCGTCGATAAACCTCATGCGCTGCGTTTTGCTGATTCAGTATCACTGACCCTTGATTGGCAAAAAAGCTAAAATAGTTTTTCTAGCCCTACCGCAAAGGCAAGCACAGCTAAATAACGTGCGCCTTTGCCTAGGGTTACGAGAAACAAAAAGAGCGAAAACTTAACCCTAAAAATTCCGCCAACAACCGTTAAAGGGTCCCCAACAATAGGCAGCCAAGCAAACAACAAACTGTAAATACCGTACTTATTGAATTGCTTTTCGGCTTTGTCTATCGACTTTTCTGAAACGGGAAACCATTTGCGGTCTTTAAATCGCATGACTTGCGTGCCCAGCCAATAATTCACGCAACTCCCAAGCACATTGCCCACGGTTGCACTTAGCCATAACAACCAAAGTAGATAGTCACCACTGGCTATCATAGCAGTCATCACTAATTCTGAAGAGCTAGGTAATAAGGTTGCGGAAATAAACGCGCTGAGAAATAACGATAAATAGGCCATAAACATAACATAAAAAAGCTCAGCAAACGGCTGAGCTTTTAATATACCCAAACCACCTTACTTTATAAATTCTATCGCCATTGGGTATTTAACTTCTTTACCATCGTTGGCTTTAATCGCCGATACTACCACCATAATTAATGAGAATAGCGCTACCAATGGCAGCAGAATGACACCAATGACAACAAACATCAGCATGAAGCAGACAATGTAGGCGATCATCATGGTTAATTGAAAGTTTAATGACTTGCGGCCATGCTCTGCAACGAGCGGCATTTCTTCTTTTTTTACAAGCCAAACAATCAAAGGCCCAATTACCGAGCCGAACGGGAAAAGCAAGCCAGCTAAGGCACTTAAGTGACAAAACATTGCCCACATGCGCTGCTCTTTATCTGCCACAATTATTTCAACTTTTTGATTATCATCCATTTTAAATTCCTTGTTATGGGTCTGTTTATTTCTCTACTATAAACCTTAATGACCTTTTACCCTAGCTAAATTGATTAAATTTAAAGCTCTCAACCAACACAAAAGGCTGTAATCAACGTTGTGATAAAAATGTGATAACTTCGTGAAGGTTTCTGGATATTGCTATTCGATACTGATTTTGAATCATCAAAAACAGGAATCTAATATGAAAGCTTTACCTTTAACTTTGTTCGCTGCATGCGCAGTAACCAGCCTTGCAAGCCACGCTGCTGAGCTTGATATAAAACTAACTAACCTCACGCAAGGTTTACACTTTACCCCTATTCTCATTACTGCTCATAACAGTGACAACAAACTTTTCAGCGTTGCAATGCCTGCTTCTACAGCCTTACAAACGATGGCTGAGGGCGGCAATCTCGAGCCGTTAATGAGTGAAGCCACAGCCGCAAACAGCGATATGGTTGCCAACCCAGCTGAAGGTTTACTGGCACCAGCAAGCTCAACGATGGCTAGCTTATCCACCAAGGATGGCAATAACTACTTATCTCTAACAGCAATGCTACTGCCTACCAATGATGGCTTTGTAGGTTTAGATAGTTGGATGATCCCAGCAGAAGCTGGTACCTACACTGTTTATCTCAATGCGTATGATGCGGGTACCGAAGCCAATGATGAGCTTGTTGTTGAGGGCTCAGGCATGCCGGGCACGCCAGGCATTCCTGCTGCACCGGGTGGCAATGCGGGTATGAATGGCAGCGGCGTCACCAGTAGCGAAACAAATATGATGGTGCATATTCATCCGGGTAATTTAGGTGACGACGATTTAGAAGCGGGGATGAGCGATCTCGATAACACAGTACACAGATGGTTAAACCCAGTTGCGATGCTAACAGTTACGGTTAAATAGGAGGTTATTATGCGCTTTTCAAAAAGCTTAATTATCCTCGCATTGAGCGCCGGCCTTGCAGCCTGTGGGGATTCAGATAAATCATCAGACAACATGGATGAAGCGCTTGAAGAAATGACAATGGAAATGGGTGAGATGGCGACAAATCATCAATTTATGGTGGAGGTAGTCAACCTCACTGCTGCCCAGCCATTTTCTCCTATTGCTGTGATTGCTCACACAGAAGGCATGCTTTGGCAAATTGGCGAGCCAGCATCTGAAGCTCTTGAAATTATTGCTGAAGGCGGCGATAACAGCGAGCTACTCGCTGCAGAAATGACAATGCAAGCAGCTTCCGACGAAAGCCCATTACCACCTGGGGAGCAAGTCACATTGACCCTGACGACAGGTGAGCTTGATTCATTAAAAATCAGCTTAGCAACCATGTTGGTGAATACAAATGACGCGTTTACCGGTCTTAATGCTATAGACGTGTCTTCGTTAGCGGTTAATGAGTCACTGTCTCGCACTAGTTTTGCCTATGATGCAGGCACAGAAGCTAACTCTGAAGCACAAGGCACGATCCCTGGTCCTGCTGACTCAGGCGAAGGTTACAACGAAATGCGCGACGATACTAACCGTGTTGCAATGCACCCAGGTGTGGTTAGTCAAGATGATGGCCTTGCAAACTCAGTGCTCACTAGCCAGCATAAGTTTGATAACCCGGTTGCTCGGATCAAGATAACGCGGACGCAATAATAATCGCACTCCTTACACCGAGGTTATAAGGATGTGCCTCTGTGATTTGGAGTAAGCAATGCGCCAAGAAAAATTATTAATCGTCGAAGATGATAGAGCAATACGCCAACTTATCAGCACGCAATTACACTGCCTGAACTTACATATTGATGAAGCATCGAGCGCAGAGGCTGCAATAAAGAAGCTTGCCAGCTCGAGCTATGGCTTAGTACTGCTCGATATCAACCTACCACAAATGGATGGCTTGAGCTTATGTCGCAAAATTAAAGAGCACTACCCAAGCATTGCTGTTATTTTACTAACCGCACTCAGTAGTGACATGGACAGAGTGATTGGTCTGGAAATGGGCGCTGATGATTACATTTGCAAACCTTTTTTCGCTAGAGAGTTACAAGCACGAATAAAAACTCAATTACGGCATAGGTCGCAACTGATAGCAGCCCAATCACATCATGAAGACAGCGCTCAAGCGGCAATTCAACTTGGAGAGCTTCACATTGAATTTACCAGCCACCAAGCATTTTTAGCTGATAAGGCAATTAACTTAACCGCTACCGAATTTGATTTACTCGTTTACTTTGCCAAGCACCCAAATCATGTTTTTAGTCGCCAACAGTTACTTGACCAAGTATGGGGTTATCAACACAGCGGCTACGAGCATACAGTCAATTCTCATATAAACCGTTTACGTAGTAAATTTGAGCAGCATCACCCAGCAACCTTTATAGAAACAGTCTGGGGTGTAGGTTATAAACTAAATCCAGGTCAGTTGAGTGCAAGCTAATGAAATCAATGACGCTTTATCAAAAACTTGCTTGGTCATTGGTGCTTATTTTTAGCCTGTTATGTGCGCTGGTTTTAAATTGGAGCAAGCAATTAGAGCAAAGCTCTGTACACCATGCCCAGCAAAACTTGCACCTCCAACTAGCCGAGCATTTAGTGCACGACAATCCACTGATCAAACAAGGTGTGTATGACTATGATGCGCTAGAAAACCTATTCCACACACTAATGATACTTGGCCCAGCTTTTGAGTTTTATTTTGTAGACCCTGAAGGTCATTTACTGACTTATTCAGCCAAGCCGGGGCAAGTCGTTAGGCAACAAATAAACTTAGGCCCAATACAGAAACTAATTGAAGACCCAACTGCCACACCGATTTATGGTGACGATCCGCGCAGCAAAGATGGCGTAAAAATATTTTCAACTGCGTCGGTTCATAATCAGCAACAGCTGCAAGGCTATTTATACGTGATTATTGGCGGGCAAGATTACGATACAACCCTTAAAAACATTAAAGCCAATGATAACCTTTGGCTTGCCGCTATGTGGTTTGTAGCCGCCTTAGTTGCGCTCTTTATTGCGATGTTGCTGTTATTTCGGTTTTTCACCTTACCACTAAAAAAACTCAATAAAGAGCTTAATAAAATAGAAGCGGCTAACTACAGCCTAACCAAAATGTCATTGGATTCTAGCTACACAGCTCATGATGAAATAGGCAATTTAAGTAAAGGCGTCAACGCCATGCTGGCGCGTATTGATGAGCAGTTTCAGTCATTACAGCAAGCCGATAAACAACGCCGAGAGTTACTCACTCACTTATCACACGATTTACGTACGCCGCTATCTTCACTGCACGGCTTTCTGGAGGTGATCAATAAACCGAATAGCCACTTAAACGAGCCTGAGCAACGTCATTATCTCAACCTTGCAATGGATAATTGCCAGCAACTAAAACAGCTGATTGAGCAAATTTTTGAATTGGCTAATTTAGAATGCGGCCAAGTAAAAATACAATCCGAGACCTTTAATTTGGGCGAGTTGATTTATGATTGTGTAGCAAAGCTTGCTCTAACAGCGCAATCAGCAGGAATTTCACTCAAGGTTATTCCCGAAATTTGCGATTTTACCGTGACGGCAGACATCGCAAAATTAGAGCGGGTGCTTACAAACTTAATCGAAAATGCCATTCGGCACACACCAAATGGCGGTGAAATTGCCGTTAAGGTTAGCCAACAAAGTGATCAGTTATACGTGGCAGTGTCTGATACCGGGGTTGGTATTCATGAGGATGAACTCAATGCGATTTTCGAACCTCACTATCAGGCGCGTAATAGTATAAAACGAGGCTCAACAGGCTTAGGGCTCGCTATTTGCAAGCAACTGCTCACCCTAATGGATAGTGAAATAAACGTAAAAAGTACCTTAGGAAAAGGCAGTGAATTTCGTTTTAATTTAGCTATGCAGGCACCCGCTTAATCACGGATGCCTGTGTTGTTATTATTTTTCGATACCCGCCAAATCGAGCATAAAGGCGTAATATAAAGCGGTATCTTGCAAGCTTTTAAAGCGCCCAGAAGCACCGCCATGCCCTGCTTCCATGTCAGTTTTGAACAGCAACAGGTTATCATCGGTTTTATATTCACGTAGCTTAGCAACCCATTTTGCCGGCTCAAAATACTGCACTTGTGAGTCGTGCAAACCGGTAGTAACTAACATATTTGGGTAAGCCTGCTTCTTAACTTGGTCGTACGGCGAATATGACAGCATGTAATCATAATAGACTTTATCGTTCGGGTTACCCCACTCGTCATACTCATTCGTTGTGAGTGGTAAGCTGGCATCAAGCATAGTCGTAACTACATCAACAAAGGGTACTGCGGCAATCACCCCTTTATATAGCTCAGGCGCTTGATTAACAACAGCCCCCATTAGCAAGCCACCCGCACTGCCACCCATGGCAAAAATATTATCTTTATCAGCATACTTTTGAGCAGCTAGAGACTTAGTCACATCTATAAAATCATTAAAGGTGTTTTGTTTCTTCAGCAACTTGCCGTCTTCGTACCAAGGGCGACCCAGCATTTGCGAGCCACGAATATGCGCAATCGCAAACACAAAACCACGATCAAGCAAACTTAAGCGTGAACTTGAAAAGCTCGGATCCATGGTCGCACCATACGAACCATAACCATATTGCATAAGCGGATTAGAGCCGTCTTTTTTGAACTTGTCTTTACGATAAACAAGGCTAACAGGAACATCGACACCATCTCGGGTAGTCACATAAACTCGCTCAGAGGCATAGTTGTCAGGGTTAAAATCACCTAACACTTTACGCTGTTTAAGCAGTGTTTTTTCGCCACTTTCTAGGTTGATATCGTAGCTGCTGCCTGGCGTCGTCATACTTGAATAGTAAACACGTAAGTTAGGGTTATCTAACTCACGATTACCATAACTAAAGACCATATAAGTTGGGTCATTAAACGCAACGACTTGCTCTTGTTGGTTACGAAGGTCGCGAATAGTGATTCGGGTTTGCCCCATTTCTCGCTCTTCGTAAACTAAATGATTGTTAAATAACTCAATGCCTTCAAGTTTCACGTTATCACGACCAGCAATTATCGTTTGCCATTGTGCTTTATCATGAGCTTTATCGCGATGCACTTTCATCAGTTGGAAGTTAACAGCATTTAAATTAGTAACGATGTAATACCAATCACCTAACTTTTTGATGTCATATTCAAGCCCTGCTTCGCGTTCAATAAAACGTTTTGGCATTGCTTTGACATCATTAGCATCAATAACCGAGACACCCGAAGCACTGGTGCTGCCATGACTAATATAGATTTCTTGTTGGTCTTTACTCTTATAAATACTGGTGTAGTAACTGGTGTTTTTCTCTTCGTAAACGAGTTCGTCGTCGGCTTGCGGGGTGCCTAGCGTATGGCGATATACTTGGTAGCCTAACAGCGTTTGTAGGTCTTTTTTGATGTAGTAAAAGGTTTTGTTGTCATTTGCCCAGACTACATCACCTTCCGTGCCTTCAAGGCTTTCTGTGAGCATTTTACCTGTGGTTAAATCTTTTACTTTAATTGTGTAAATACGGCGACTCACAGTGTCTTCACCATAAGCCAGCAAATTGCCATTTGGGCTGACAGCTAAACCTGTTACGGCAAAATAGTCATGATTTTTAGCCAGCTCATTCACATTTAAGATAACCTGCTTATCCTCTCCTTGGCCATCTTTGCTGCGCACATACACTGGGTATTCGTCATCACCGCGCGTTTGTGAGAAGTAGTAATAATCGCCTTTTTTTGTCGGTACGGTATCGTCATCCTTTTCAATACGTCCTTTAAGCTCTTCGAACAAGGTGTTTTGTAGCGTTTGAGTATGTGCCAGCTTGCTTTCAACATACGCATTTTCTGCATTTAAATGGGTAATAACAGCGGCATCTTTGCGCTCATCATCACGCATCCAGTAGTAGTTATCGATACGTGTGTCACCATGAATGGTCATTTCATGAGGTATTTTTTTAGCAAGCGGAGCTACAACCTGAACTTGCTCTGTTATAACGGCTTGCTCTTTATTATCTGGGACTTTATTACACGCTGATAGAACAGCTAAAGAGAGTGCCGCAAGGCAAAGTGAATGGCCAACTTTCATGGGATTCCTGTATTAGTTTTATTATTCTGTCTCCAATATAAGTAAAAAAACGGCAACATATAAGTAGCCTTTGTGAAGCAATGTAAAAAGGGAGCCGAAGCTCCCTTTTATTGTTTACTTATCAAGTAATTACTTTTGCTTACGACGACGCATAAATGCGAACGGTGCAGCAAGTAATGTTAACCATGCTAGTGAACCTGAAGAAGATTTTTTCTTCGCTGGTTCTTCAGCTACAACATCTTCTGCCGGGTCTTGTGTCACTGCAATAGTAATAGTAACCGCTTCTGACATGTTGCCTGCAGAGTCAACCGCAGTTACTGATACTTCGATAGAGGTTGTTTGCTCATAATCGATAGCGCCAGCAACCATTAACTCACCCGCATCACTGATGCTGATGCTATCACTACCTGTCACTTCATATGTTGCGATAGGAGTCAGGTCTGCATCTGGGTCAGTCGCAGTCACAGTGCCAATTACAGTACCTTCCGCAGCGTTTTCTTGAACCGTGAATTCACCAAGCTCAGCATCGATCACAGGGTTAACTTCTTCTGGCTCGTCAGCAACGTTCATTACCTCAACAGTCACCATCGCTGGCTCAGAGATATTGCCTGCAGAATCTACTGCAACAACTTCAAGTTCAATACTCATCATGCCAGCATCGTAGTCAAGCATGTCGCTATTCATAACAACAACATCACCTGATGCAGTCACTGAAACAGCTGTAGAAGTAGAATTAACTACAATATATTCAGCGATTGGGTTAGCAAGCTCAGCACCATAAGTTGCTTCTAGTGAACCAATCACAGTATCTACCGCTGTGTTTTCGTCTACAGAGAATGACGCGTCAGCAAGAACTGGAGCAACGTTAGCATCTTCGCTTGGTGTTGCTGCGAACGCTTTTGAACCTGAGTCAGATAAGATCATGAAGTCTGCACCAGCATTCAATAATGTTGCAGAAGCACCTGGTTCTAATGAGCTAACGACTTCACCAGCTTCATCAACAAGTGCTGCATATACGTCACTTGATGCATCAGTAAATGTATATGTACCCATTGCAACATCACCTTCACCTGATGCAATTGGCGTCCACGTTTCTTCTTCTGTACGGAAACGTACATTTGCAGTCGCTTTACCAATATCATCAGCAGTAAGGCCAAATGCGCCTAGACAGCTTTGCATTGTAAGGTGGTTGTTACCAATAATTTGATAAACATTGTTGAGGTTACCCGAAGAGCTGCCATAGCCGTGAGTAAAGGTAATCGCAGTACCCGGCTCTACATCATAGAACCACTCTAGTTTACCATTTTGCACTGTAACATCGTATGTACCATCTTGGTCAATATCGAAGTCAGCCATGAAACCACCCACGTAAGAGTGTGTAATACCTTCATTCATAACCATCGTGGTTAATGTAACATAGCCGCTATCACAGATATCTGTTGGTACTGCAAATGTTTCAATAGATGCACCCACTAAATCAAAACGTTGGTCTTCATCTACATCATCAGTCATTACAGTAGGAGCAAACACTGGTTCAAGTGCTACCGCACCTGTATTTGTTATCTGATGAGCAACACCATTGTCTGTCATTACAGGCATGAAGCTCATCGCAGCATTTGCTTTTGGTAATACATGGTAAACAAGGTGGAATGCTTCATCGCTACCATCAGAGAAGATTAGCGCACCATCAAGCTCTAGTTTGGTTAAATCAGCCGTTGCATCTTGTGAGCCGATATTATCATCCGTTAATGTCCATTCTGGTAACGTTGCCGGATCAATTGTTGCTGTCACATCAAATGACATAGTTTGACCCGCAGGAACAGTGATTGAATCTGGGTAATCAAGTGAGAATGAACCACGCTCAACGTCATCTGCATAACGTTGTTCAAGAGAAAGTGTATAAACTTTGTCTTCATTAGAGAAGTTCTTAACTTGAACAGTTTTCGTTAGCTCAACAGTTTCTGATGCACTTACTAAACCAAACGAAAGTGCCGCTTGCTTAGTATCAGCTGCCCACGCAGCTACAGGTAAATTTGCAGCTTTGTTTACATCAACAAGACCCGCACCGATGTAACTAATTGGCGCAAGTTCTGCATCCGGGTTAATTGCTAACGGCTCCATAGTCACATTTAGGTTAGCAGTGTTCATTAACGTCGCTTTGATTTCAAGCGCATTACGCTCTGGTAGCGCTTCTTTTAATAAGCTCACCGCACCTGCTGTGATAGGACCAGAGAATGAAGTACCTGTTGCGCCAGTAAGGCCATCACCTAGACCAGGATGAGCAGTCATGATGTTTACGCCTGGTGCTGTAATTTCAGGTTTTAATAGACCACCCATTGAAGGGCCACGCGAAGTGAAGTCTGCAATTGCACCAGATAGAACTAAACGCTCAACTGTTAGGTTGAATGTACCACCCGCTTTTAAAGCAGTACCCGCTGCAAACGTTACACCTATTGAAGGTATAGTAACAGCAGGATCTGAACCACCCATAGGTGCTGGCGTGCCATCATCAGTGTTGTTTGCAATAATAACAAACTCAGCGCCTTTAGCTTGTGCAGCTAATACCTTAACTGTAAATGCACATGCACCACGGTCGATGATAACGCCTTTACCTGTGAAATCTACGTCATCAGCAAACGCTTCACACGCTGTCTGGTTTGCATCTGGGTAAACAAGATCCAAGTTTTCATTAGTGTAGCTAAATGCAGTTTGCGGACCAAAGCTTGCAGGCTGAACAATTGCTGCTTCGCCATTAATTGTACCGCTACCAATTGACTCTTCACCGGTAGGGTGAGTCATCGCACCTACTGAAAGTGCGTTCTCAGTGGTACTTGGGCCACCAACGATGAAAGGATATGCACCGTCATTACCCGCTGAAATTACAACGTTTGTGCCAAGCTTAACAGCTTGGTTGATGAATAGACCAACAGCATCATTGGCAATATCACCGTAGTCACCACCTAAAGACATGTTAATTACATCAACACGGTCGCTAATGTCACCATTACCATCAGGGTCCATTGCGCTTTCAAGCGCGAGAAGTTGTGCAAGACCAGGACAACCACTGTTACATACAGAGTAAACGAATAGATCTACGTTTGGCGCAATACCGTTAACCGAGTGAGAAACGTGTGTACCGTGGTTAGTTGTCACATCAATTGGATCGTTGTCATAATTGATGTAGTCATAACCGCCTAATACTTTACCTTGTGGCCAATCTACAGAAGCAGGATCAGCAATTGCAGCAGCATAAGCTTCATCAGTACCCGCACCACCAAAGGCTTTATGGGTGTAATCGATACCCGTATCAAGAACAGCAACACGAACACCTTCACCTGTCGCTAATCCATTAGATACTAATGGAGTCGCTTCAATATAGTCAGCGCTGTCAGCAACATGCAATTCATAATCGTATACTGGGTAAATACCCTCTACTTGAGAGTTTGATAATAACTTAGCAACATCTTGCTTGTTACCATTAACTACGATTGAGCTTACTAGTGTTGATGTTTTTGCAACAACCTCAAGTGGTAAGTCCATGCTATTAATAGCTTGCTCTACGCTTGCTTGCGCTACTTTTGCTTGTGCTTGAACAGAGGCTACATCAACACCCATTGTTTTAGCATTAATTGATGCTGGAGCATTTAACTTAACTAGCCAACTAGTCGCTTCACTGCGTACTTTTTGTTCTTTTTTTGTTACCGCACTCGCTTTAATTAACTTTTTACCAGCAAGATTATACTTAGAAAAATCATTGGCTTGTGCACTAGCGCACATAGCACTCGTTACAGCCAAAGCAACTGCAGTTCTTTTTATTAGATTTTTAGACATGGGTTCCCCTGGGATATGTTATGTTATCGTCTAAATAGTGATTGAAACAAAGTTTCAGCACCAATATAAATCGGAAACATAAGCAAGAACAACATTACAGTTACAAAACAATTACATTTTTTACAACGTAAAGTACGCTTAAATCTTTAACCAACTGTTTGTTAAGTACTTTATTATGATTTTTTGAGTTGTAAATATTTGTAAATGAATATGATGTATTGAGTTTTGATAAAGTAGAGTACTGTCAGATGAATTCAGAAGTAATCAACATTCTTACCATGGCAAAAGTAATTCAAACAGCGGTTGCACCGGTATTTTTAATTACAGGTATTGCAGCAACGTTAGGAGTACTTTCCAACCGCTTAGCGCGTATTACCGATCGAGCGAGACAGTTAGAACGTAAGCTTAAAGTCAGTACCGATGAAGACTTCAATAAGTCACTAACAACAGAACTAAGGGCATTGTTGAAACGCTCACGCTGCATCCATATCGCGTTTAGTTTAAGCGTGCTCAGTGCCTTATTAGTGTGCGCTGTGGTTATGTGTCTATTTTTATCACATATCCAATCAATTAACTTGAGTGTGACAATTGCAAGCTGCTTTGTCGCTGCTATGGCACTGTTAATCTGTGGCTTTTTATCTTTACTAGGCGAGGTTTTCTTAGCAACGAGAAGCATGCGCCGAGGTATGATCTTCGCCGATATTGATATAAATGATTAGCCCGTATTGACCTTTTATGATTAATTTTAATCCACAAAGGTAAACACGCCCTAAATTAAACTTAAGTTAAGATTAACCGCAATACACTTGAATAATACACTAAGCTAAGATACAAACTCAGTTAGTTTATCTTTATGACACCTTAAGGGGCAAAAGGAATGAAATTAAAACAATTAGTATTAGGTGCTATGCTATCGACAATGGCGCTAAGTGCATCTGCAAACTCAGTTTTTGAAGAACCAAGCGATGCAATTGAGTACCGTCAGGCTGCATTTTCAATGATCCGTGTGCAAATTGGCGATATGGGCGATATGTTAAAAGGAAAAGTACCTTTTGATGCAGAACGTTTTCAAAAGCGTGCAAACAATGCAGCAGCGCTATCAAAAATGCCTTGGGAAGCTTTTGTAGCGGGTTCTGATAAAGGTGATACTTCTGCGCTTGCAGCTGTTTGGAGCGACAACGAAACCTTTATGAAAAAAGCGGTTGCTTTCCAGCAATACGCCGATGAATTAGCTGTCGCAGCACAAAGTGGCGATAAAAAAGTTATTGGTAAAGCATTCGGCGCATGGGCTAAAGGCTGTAAAGATTGCCATAAGTCTTTCAAAGACTAGTCTAGTAATAATTTAAACTAAAAAGGCGCTAAGAAGCGCCTTTTTAATGCCTTATAGCAACTTACCCAAGTAAATAGCTGAGCGGCTCAGCACCCCAAGTCGTAAATAACACCACTAAACACACTGCAAAGATAATAAAAGCAATCACTGGTGATTTAGTAACTGGCTCAGTGATTGAGACTTGCTCGCTATTTCCGGTCAACATAGGTTTCACTAAGTTTTTACCCTTAATACGGTAAATAACAATCGCCAAAACGTGCAGCACAATTGCGTACAACAAAATATCAAAATTTAAATGATGTAACCAACCCGCAAACTCTACAGTATCTGAAGAAACATGCTCTACTAGAGGGCCATCCGTTAAAATATCGTCACTGGTCATTAGACCCGAAGTTAACTGCACGATGAGTAAAGCAAAAAAGGCTATCACCATATAACTACCCGCAGCACCATGACCCGCTTTGTGCTCATTGCTTGTAAACGACTTAATAGCAGCAACAGGAGAATGAATGAGCGCAGAGAGCTTCGCCGTTTGACTACCAATAAAACCCCAAATAATACGTGTGATAATAAGCGCCAAGGTAAAGTAGCCTGCAGCAAAATGCAGCTCCAACATACCTTCTTCAGCACTAAAATAGAGTGTTGCGATGGCCGCAACTAATAACCAATGGAAGCTTCTTATAAAGCCATCCCAAACTTTAACTTTAGACATTGTAACTTTCCCTTTAAAAGACGCTAATGACTTGCAGACAGAAATTTCAATAACGGGTTCGGCTATACATTATTACAAACTTCAGTTATTTTGACACACCTCTATTTCAGCTGTTTTGATCTGAGCCATAACAACAAACATGAGCGATAAGATGCATAATTCAACATTAAGAGCCTTACTAAAAGGGTTTTTCGACATGCTTCCTTTATGTCTTGCGGTGTTACCTTGGGGGATTTTATGTGGTTCTTTAGCCGTTCAAAATGGTTTTAGTGCTTTTGAAACACAAGCTATGTCGCTATTGGTATTTGCTGGTTCTGCTCAGCTCGTCGCAATTGAGTTAATGGCTGGAAATACCCCGCTATTAACAATTTTGTTTACCACACTCATTATTAGCTCGCGGCACTTTTTGTATGGTTTAGCTATTCGTCACAAAGTCATAGACCAGCCCTTTCGTTGGCGACTTCCAGTTAGCTTTGTACTTACTGATGAATTGTTTGCTTTTTCGCATCATCGCAGAGCGTATAGAACGAAAGTGCGCTTGATTTACGCGCTAAGTGCCGGGTTTAGCTTTTATATTGCTTGGAATATATGGACTCTGCTTGGTATCGTCGCAGGTAGCTTACTACCTGATTTAACGCACCTGGGGCTTGATTTTGCTATCGCTGCCACTTTTATTGCTTTAGTTATTCCTGGTGTAAAAAACCTAGCGACACTAGCTACTGTGATCACAGCAGGTGTTGTTGCAACACTATTAAAAAGTCAGGGCTTTCAACTTTGGCTTGTCACAGCAGCCCTTATTGCCATGACTGTCGGTTACCTAATTAGTCGCTGGCAAGCAAAAGAGGAGCATACACATTGATGACCACTATTTTATTGATGGCGTGTATCACCTTCTTCACACGTTACTTATTTTTGCACCGCGCATTACCATTTAAAGTTGGCCCGAAAATGCAGCAATTCTTAAGTTTTAGCGCCCCAGCAGTACTTACCGCGATTTGGGTACCCATTGTGTTTATTAATGACGAAGGGATAAATTTAGATTGGCAAAATCCCTACCTAAGTGCTGCAGTAGTATCTGTTATAGTGGCTTATAGAACACATAACATTTACTACACAACACTAGCAGGGATGGGATTATTTATAATCTTAAGTTAAACACTGGCAAGTAAAATTGCGTGGCTTTTCTCAAGTGTAACTTGCTCACGCTCACCTAGAGCCGTCATACCGTGGCGTTCCAGCTGAGCGACAAGTTTATCTGCGACACTTTCATCGAGCTTGTAGTCGCTTAAACGAGTTGGCATTTTAACACTATGGAAAAATGCTTCTGTCGCAGCAATTGCGCTATCAATAGCCGCATCTTCATCGCTGATATCAAGGCCTAATACTCGCTCAGCATATTGTAATAACTTGCCACGCTTGGTGTCTTTTTGTTCAGCCATCATACGAGGTAATACAATCGCTAATGTTTGTGCATGGTCCAAACCGTACACCGCGGTCATTTCATGACCAATCATATGAGTCGCCCAGTCTTGTGGCACACCAGCACCAATCAAACCATTAAGTGCCATAGTCGCTGACCACATAATATTCGCGCGTACTTGATAGTTATCTGGCTCAGAGAATGCCTTCGGACCTTCTTCAATAAGGGTCATTAAAATCCCCTCAGCAAAGCGGTCTTGTAATTTGGCACCGACATCATAAGTAAGGTATTGCTCCATTGTGTGCACAAACGCATCAACAATCCCATTAGTTACCTGACGCTGAGGCAATGAGAATGTCACCGCGGGATCTAAGACAGCAAAGCGAGGGCGCACAAACTCACTTGCAAACGGCAGCTTATCTTGAGTATCTAAGTTTGATACCACACTGAAAGTGTTTGATTCAGAACCTGTTGCAGGCAGTGTTAGAACAACGCCCAGTGCCACTGCTGATTTCACTTCAGCACCTTTTGCTAAAATATCCCATGGTTCGCCAGCAAACTCAGCCGCAGCAGCAATAAATTTACTTCCGTCCACGACAGAGCCACCGCCGACAGCAAGGATATAGTCAATTTGCTGCTCTTTAACTAGCTCTACAGCTTTCATGCATGTTTGGTAGCTTGGATTTGGCTCAATTCCCGCAAATTCAAACCAAGTATGTTCAATCAATGCGGCTTTAACTTGATCATAAACGCCATTTTTCTTAATGCTGCCGCCACCATAAGTAACAAGTACCTTGGCATTCTTTGGGATCTCGTTTTGAATTTCTTTAATTTGCTGCTCACCAAAATGAATTTTGGTTGGATTCTCAAAGCTAAAATTTAACATGCTTACTCCCTTATATTTGTGAGTATTAATCAGTGACACAACTATTGTAGTTATTTTTATACAGGGATAAAGGGAGCAAATAAATAATCACTTTTGCAGACATGCAATAATAAACCACTTAAACTGCTTTAAATTTACTGAAAAACTTAGGGTAAAGATAATGTGGCAAGGCTTAGAGGAATTTTTATATGTTGTTGAACACGGCAGTTTTACACACGCAGCTAAAGCTATGGAAGTATCAACTTCACATATCAGTCGGCAAGTACAACAACTTGAAAATCGTTTAGGTTCTGTGCTATTTCAGCGCACCACTCGTAAAATTAGTCTCACTGATGCAGGGCGTGAATACGCTGTTAAGTTAAAAGCTATACGCCAAGAGTTAATTGATGCAAACAATCAATTACAAGGTGAGCAGCGCCAACCAAAAGGACTAATAAGAATAACGGGTGCGGGCGAGTTTGTAGCTAACCAAATCGCCCCCAAAGTCGCAGAATTTGTAAAACGCTACCCTGAGGTAGAGGTCGATCTCGACTTTAATAGTCGCAATGTCAACTTAGTTGAAGAAGGCTTTGATTTAGCCATTCGCTTTGGCAGGATGCAAGACTCAAACTTAATTGCACGCCCTTTATGTAAGCGCGTCATGACCCTCGTTGCTAGCCCTGAATACATAGCCAGTCACCCTTCTCTTAAAACGCCTTATGACCTTGCTGAGCATAACTGCTTAATTACCATGCGAAAGCGCTGGCGATTTAATATTGACGATCAAATTAAAGAAGTTCGTATCGATGGTAATTGGCGTAGCAACCACCCGCAGGCTATTTTAAATGCCGCAGTAGCAGGAGTTGGCATTGCCCATTTAGCGTTAGATATCGTGGAACCTTTTTTAAACAATGGGCAATTAGTAAGCATTCTTGAAGAGTTTCAGGTTGGCGATAACGCATCTTGGTTAGTCTACCCAAGAAAAGATCTATTACCGTTTCGTGTACGTTTACTAATAGAACATTTAACCAATGCATTTGCTGATTAATATTTGCTCTTTTAGAAATATGACAAGCAAGTTAGAATCAGTGTAACAATAATAAAAAGTTATCATTATGAGCGAATTTCACCAACTCTCTGCCACCAGCCTACAAGGCCAAACTGTCGATTTTTCTGATTTTGAAAATAAGGTCGTACTTGTTGTAAATACAGCAAGTAAATGCGGTTTCACCCCGCAATACGAAGGCTTACAAGTACTTCATGATAAGTACCATGAACAAGGCTTGGTAATAATTGGCTTTCCATGTAATCAATTTGGTAAACAAGAACCTGGTGATGCTAAAGAAATAAAAGAAGGCTGCTTAATTAACTATGGTGTGAGCTTTTTGATGATGAGTAAGGTTGACGTAAATGGCGAGCATGCTCACCCTGTGTTTAGATATCTAAAATCAGAGCTGCCTGGTTTTATTACCCGCAAAATAAAATGGAACTTCACCAAATTTTTAATTGGTAAAGACGGCAAAGCAATTAAACGATACGCGCCACTTACAAAACCTGAGCAGTTCGAATCAGACATTCTTGCCGCTTTGAGCAAGTAATAAGGCCTTAAAGCAATAAAGAGGCAAATAGCCTCTTTATTTAAATTTATGCTTAGTCGTTCAAGTACTCATCAAAGTCGTCATCGCCTAAGTTTCTACGCAAGCGTTTTTGTTCAAGATAGTCTTCCAACTTCTTCTTAACGCGTTGCTTTTTCTTGTCGTGTTGATTACGCCCGACCATTTCGTACTCGTCTTCAACAAAATCGTCATCTAGCGCGTCATAACTAAATGTCTTACCCACAACCCACTCCATAAAGTGTTTGAGACCAATTCTTGAGATTAAAATTTGCTCGATGAATTGGCAAAGATTAAAAAGCTCAGTAGTTATTTAGTATCTAAAAAACCACCAAAATAAAGCCATACACCCATGCTAAATAGGTCATATGTCAATATTGTGAATAAATAGCGCTAAATTTGATTTCTGAAAAGTGAGAGTTTTTTATCGTTTCGATAAAAGTCATTTATGCATGTGTATTTTTTAGTTAATTTGACTAAAAAATGGTTAAAAAATTATTCTGTGCACTTCCAATAAAAACCCTAAAACACCATAAGCCAATGAAATAAATGAATTTATAATATTTGGCATCCTATTTGATTATATTTTTATGTCATTTCAAACAGGAAAGAAAAAAATGAAAAAGTTATTGTTACTAAGTTCTTTATTTATCGCTACCAGCGCAATGGCTCATAACGATAATGATACAAATATTTCATTCAGCGGTGAGCAATGTGATGTCGAATTTATAAATGATGTGCGTATCACTCCAAGTGAGTTAGAAGTATACACAGCCGATAATCGCAGCATGAAAATCATCGACCAACATACTTTATATATCGATGGCCAAAGCGTATCCCTTAATGCTTCACAACAGCAAGCAATTGCAGATTACTCAGACAGCTTGCGCAGCCAACTTCCTGAAGTAGCTAATATCGCACTTGATGGTGTAAAAATAGCCGGCGTAGCAATCGAAGAAGTATCAAATGCTTTCAACATTGATGGCCTAAGTGACATTTCAGAATTAATGGACGATATCAGCGTAGAAGTGCAAAACGCTTTCTACCAACAAGGTGCGTTCACAATGGGTCAACAAAACTTTGAAAAATTTGGCCAAAACTTTGAAGATCAATTCGATGAGCAAATCGAATCAGCAGTAGAGTCAGCCATGATGCAATCGATGGGCAGTATTTTAGTGGCTCTTGGCTCTGAGCTTTTAGGTTCGGGTGGCGACATGGATGAGTTTGAGCAACGTATGGAAAACATGGGCGCACAAATCGAAGCTCGCGTAGAAACCCAAGCAGCTCAGCTAGAAGAGCGAGCAGATGCATTATGTGGCAGTTTTGCTGATATCGCTCATAAAGAACAAGAATTAGTGGTTCTAGTACCACAGCTAAAAGAATATCAATTATTTACTTTTAAACAGAAACGCAGAGTAATTGACCAGTTAAGAAATTAACATCCCTGAACCAAAACACTTGGTCCTTTCGCGCAGAGCTTGCTCTGCGCTTTTTTATTTTTTGGCCAGCACGGTCAGTTGCGATAACGTTTTAATCGCCTGTTCCAAACTTTCAGACCAAGGCAAACCATAGCTTAAGCGAAAACAACTACGGTACTTTTTACCCGCTGAGAATATCAACCCAGGGGTAATACTAATCCCTGCCTCAAGTGCCAAATGAAATAGTTTTACCGCATCATATTGGCTACCAAGATCAACCCAGATAACACAGCCCCCTTGCGGGTTACTAATACGCGCACAACTTGGCATATATTGCTGCAGGCACCAAATCATACGCTCTTTGTTGGTACTCAAGCGCTGTCTTAGCAAGCGTATATTACGGTCGTACTCACCACTGGCTATAAACTCATACAAGGTCCACTGATTTATAAGCGGCGCAGAGCAACTAAGCGCGCGCTTGTGTCGCCTTGCTTGTTCAGCAAACTTACCTGCAATGATCCAACCTATGCGGTAACTAGGTGCGGCTGTTTTTGAAAACGACGCACAGGTGATCACTAACCCCTTTTTTGAATAAGCTTGTGCAGGAGTGGCACGCTTAGCTGTAAAATGTAGGTCGCCATAAACATCATCTTCAATGAGCACCACCTCGCGCTGCTCTAAAAGTGCCACTAATTGCTCACGCTTGGCATCAGGCATAAAACTGCCAACTGGGTTATTTAATGAGGTTGAAAACACACACGCTTTTATATCATGCTCATCGAGTGCTTGAACCAAGTCATCTAGCCATATTCCTTCATCGGGGCACAGCGGTATTTCCAGTGCCTTTAAGCCTAAGCTTTCGATTAATTCGATAATGCCAAAATAACAAGGCGACTCGATAGCAATAACATCCCCGGGTTTAGCAACGCACTTCAGGGCAATAGCCAACGCCTCTTGGGCACCATTGGTGATCACTAACTCATCGCTATCAACACCAATGCCAAAGTCCAAATAGCGATGAATGAGTTGTTTTTTAAGTGGTGCAAAACCATCCATCGGGCCGTAATTAATTGCCGATGCGCCAGCCAGTGTCATTACTCGGCGCATTGTTCTTGCAAGCGCTTTATCAGTTGGAGCAGCGGCTACTGGGTTAGCAATGCCAAATGGCACCACATTGGCTTTATGGATGGCACCATAAACTTGCTCAATCAATCCTTGCTTGTTTACTGTGGTTGGCTCTCGACTAAGCCTGACTCGCTTTGGCCGAGACTGATTTAACTGAGAAGACTTTAAAAAGTACCCAGACTTTTCTCTCGCTTCAATCAATCCTTGCCCTTCAAGTAATTGATAAGCTTGTTTTACCGTAGGAATGCTAATGTTTAGCTTATCTGCCATTTTTCTGAGCGAAGGTAATTTCTCACCCGGTAATAGCGAGCCCTGCAAGCAAAGATCTCTAACTAGCTGAATAACTTGTTGATATAAGAACTCACTGTTACTGCGACTGATAACTTGTGACATAGCCCACCAAACTGTATAGGTTGCATTTTTAGTTTTCTGTATATGTTAAGTATACAGAAGCAGATTAAAATGAACATACTTTCAATTTTTAGGTACTAACTATGAAAAGCGCCGCTCTCTACCTTGCTACAGTGCTGATCTGGGGGTCAACTTGGCTAGCTATTGAGTTTCAACTAGGTGATGTCGCAGTTGAGGTCTCTTTATTTTATCGTTTTGCCATTGCAGCCATTTTAATGTGGACCTTTGTGCTAGCGAAAAAACTACCTATGCAATATTCACTGCGTGATCACGGATTTTTTGCATTATTGGCTTTATTTAACTTTGGTTTAAATTATTTAGTACTGTATTGGGCGCAGAACTACCTCAGCTCTGCAATGGCCTCAATTGCGTTCTCTATGTTGCTATTAATGAACATTATTAATACCAGACTATTCTTCGCAAAGCCGATTGCTAAACGAATTTACTTTGGCGCTTTATTGGGCGTATTAGGTATTGCCAGTTTGTTTTGGCCACAAATTCAGCAATTCGACTTGAGTAATGGTGCGTTGGTCGGGTTACTACTTGCGCTATCTGGGACCTTTGTGGCTTCATTGGGTAATATGGTCAGCGTCCGAAATTCTCAGCGCAATATTGGCGTACTTCAGGGCAATGCCTGGGGTATGTTATACAGCGCTTTAAGCCTAGCAGCTTACGTTTTAGTGAGCGATGTTGAGCTTACATTGAATGCCCCGGCCAGTTATTGGATATCGCTCTTGTACTTAGCAGTGTTTGGTACCGTAATCGCATTTGCTTGTTACTTTGCACTACTAAAAAATATCGGCCCTGAGCGCGCAAGCTATGTCATTGTATTATTCCCGCTGGTTGCGGTGGTATTAAGTACCTTATTTGAAGGATTCGAATGGCAAGCGAACACCTTTATGGGATTTAGCCTAGTGTTATTTGGTAATGCTATCGTGCTGACTCCAACTCGACAAATTAAAGCATTTTTTGCTGCACGTAACCTGCAACAAAAAAGCACCGTCCCCAGTTAGAAGTGACTATGTCGCCTCTAACACCAAGCGCTGGCAAATATTGCCGGCGCTTTTTTATGGTACATGAAAACGTAACGCTTGTTTGTGTACCTTAACTTTAGCAGGTGTAAAACCCACAAATTCACCATCGGCTTCAATAACCAACCCTTTCGTGGTTACTTCAGCACTTGTTAAACGGGTATATTCCAGTGCTTGCAAGCGGTGGTGCTTCACTAGCAGTAAATATAAAAAGCTGATCAGGTTTTTCAACAAGCCGCCAGCTGGCATGCAGTAACAGTCCAGTTGACCATCGTTTAACTTTGCCTGAGGGGCAATTTTCAAACCACCTCCAAAGTAGTGATGATTGGCAAAAATCGTCGCTAAATTACTATAAGTGAGAGGTTTACCATTAAACTTTCCCTGAAGAGGCTGAGCCTGAAATGAAAATAGCTGTTTAATGCCCTGCCATGTATAACCAAACGAGCTAAAATGACCAGCTTTGTTTAATTCGACGACCACTTCAGCGTCAAAACCAATACCCGCAACATTAACAAAATAGCGCTGATTGATTTGGCCAATATCAATTAACTTAGTACGGCTATTGAAAATAGCCTCATACCAAGCCTGTTGCTGACAAGCAAAGCCACGAGCAAAATCATTTCCCGTGCCAGCCGGAATTAGCGCAATAGAACAGCTACTCATCATTAATGCATTAACAGCTAAATGCAAAGTCCCATCACCACCAATCACCACAACTTGAGTTTGGCTCCTAGCTAAAAGAGCAATTTCAGCGCAATCATTCTCAAAGTTGCCTGTAGTTAAATATAGCTCTGGTTCTATCTCTCTTTTTTTACATTCGTTTAGTAGCCAATCAACACTGTTTTTATGATTTTTTTTGTCACTTGGCTTTATTATTATCAACATCAACGGTTACTTCTTTTCTTACGTGGCGAAAACCCAAGCTCACTCAAATTATATTAATCTGAATAATTAGTCACTTTCTCACTTTAAAAACGCATAAATAAAAATACAAAAAGTTAAAAACCTTTATTTACCTGCACTTCACTACAAACACAACTGCATAACCATGCAAACAAGAGTAAATACAAAAGCTTAACCCCATGTTAATAAAACACTTTCGGATTAGAAAAAGTTATCTGGCAGACTCAATTTTTATCGTTTTATTTTTGCCCAGTTTGATTGCAAAATACCCACGTTTTCAACCAAACACAACCCGGAGCAAAGTAATGAACCCAATTAATACATTAAACCAAAACGCTGCAACTCATGTTGCCGTAAAACCAACAAACCGCAAAGCTAAAATGTTGGCAAAACTTAATCGCTACGGCAAAAAGTTAGCACTTGGCGGCGCAGTACAACATAAGTAATCCCCAACCATGGTTACTTTTTAGGTGCAGTAAACACCCAACCACTAACGAAGATCCTTCTTTAGCTCCTCCGTTTACTGCCCCATCCCCTTCTTTTCAGTGAAAAACAGCAAAAAATTAAACCTTTTTACAAAAAAACGCCCTCTTTACGCTCAAAAAACAAGCAAACAAACTTTTTCCTATTTACACAGCCGATTCAGCTAAGTATTATTCTCGCATCACGACGTGGAGAGATGGCAGAGTGGTCGAATGCACC
Source organism: Pseudoalteromonas shioyasakiensis (assembly GCA_013391845.1). Taxonomy (NCBI): domain Bacteria; kingdom Pseudomonadati; phylum Pseudomonadota; class Gammaproteobacteria; order Alteromonadales; family Pseudoalteromonadaceae; genus Pseudoalteromonas; species Pseudoalteromonas shioyasakiensis. The sequence goes on along the minus strand of CP058414.1, from coordinate 598,174 downwards.
GGTCTTGAAAACCGGCAGGGGTTTGTAGCCCCTCTAGGGTTCAAATCCCTATCTCTCCACCACTTATTTTTATTTGCTGATTTATTTCAGCAAATTACAATCAGAATTATGCGCTGGAGAGGTGGCCGAGTGGCCGAAGGCGCTCCCCTGCTAAGGGAGTATAGGGTTTGTAGCTCTATCGAGGGTTCGAATCCCTCCTTCTCCACCATTTTATTGTTAAAAACCGCTTTTAAGCGGTTTTTTTATGCCCAAAAAACTTGCACACCTCATTATATTTCATGCATGCTAAGTATCTATTTGCTACACAAAGTGATGCTATGTTTCGTTTTGCTCTGTTTACTCTTGCTCTATTTGCCAGCACCTACAGCCAAGCCACTATTTATAAGTGCATGATTGACGGGGTTGCCACCTTTACAGAGAAGCCTTGTGGTAAGGATGCTGAAATCGTAAAAATTACACCATCACCAGTAAGTAATCTCACTCCAGCCACAGAGCAAGAACAGAAACAACAAAAACCAACCGACTTAAGTGTCGAGGATTACTTAAAAATTCAAAAAGCGGATCGCGAAATAGACCGCCTTCAGTTAGAAATCAAAGAGCTGCAAAAACAGCAAAATGAGCGTATTAACAGACTTAATAATATGACCCAAGATGCTGCGAACAGGTTAGGTGCAAAGTCTATTGATGACGCTATAAGTAAACAAAGCAAACGTATTAACACCTACTATAAAAGCCAAATAGCTATCCTCGAAAAGCAAGTAGCACAACTAGAAGAACACAAAAAATTACTCAAAGAACAGAGCACACAGTCCAATTAGCTTAACTTACTAAAACTGGTCAGGCATGATATAACAGGTTTGCTGACTAAGTTTAGGAATCAATTGTTTTGCAAATTCACACGCTCGAAGGCTATATTCAAAATATCTATTTGATTGAATATTCAGATAAATTGATGCTACTTGATGGTTGTTGCCGCGCGGATGTTAATACCGTGTTTGACTATATCACCGAGCAACTAAAGCGCCCTATCACAAACTTAAAACTGATTGTAGTAACCCATATGCATCCAGATCATGCAGGTGGGGCTCATGCATTAAGAAAGTTAAGCGGCGCCAAAATTGCTACATCAAATGCCCCTGGACAATGGTATCGAGGCATTGATGGTTTCTTAATGCACTTAACCGATATCGCTTTGGCTTGGTGGGTCGCTGGAAGATTAAATAAAAAGCGTCATAACCTTTGGTATAGTCGTCACCTCGATGCTGATTACTACCTTACAACAGATGAAACCCTACCCGGCTTTGAGGATTGGCAGGCGCTACATAGCCCAGGTCATACCGACCGAGATATTAGTCTATACCATATCCCCAGTGAGCGAATTTACATTGCTGATTTACTAGTAAAAGTAAAAGGACAGCTAGTGCCGCCCTTTCCTGTTTTTTATCCTAAGCTGTATTTGAACTCTTTGCTGATGCTAAAAGCGCTGCAACCAAAACGAATTATGTTTGCCCACAGTAATGAAGTCAGTATTGATGACATCGACTTTGAGCAAATTTTGGCGCTGGTCCCCGAAAAACCAATGACCCATTGGCGTTCAGTAAAAGCAAAAGCCCGGCAAGCACTTAATCTAAAACGCTTTTCACAGTCGTAATAAAAGTGTTTATATCCTGCTGATCATTATAAATATGAGCAGAGACTCTTAAACCTAAGTGACGCTCATCAACAGCAATATTCGCAGCCTCAAGCGCTGCTTTAACAGCCGCTTGTTGCTCACCAAAATGCATAATGGCAGTTCCAGAGCATTTATCAGCTTGCTTTGGTGAGCGCATATAATCAGCTAATTGCTCATGAAACTGTGCGAGCATTGCTAAGTTATGCGCTCGTACTTTCGCAATACCCAGCTCTGCAAAGTAATTAATACTATGCGAAGCCAAAATATAAGGTGCAACTGAAGGTGTTCCCCCCCAAAAGCGCAACGCGGTTTGATGATAAGCAAAGTGCTTAATATCAAATTCAAATGGGTTTTGATGAGAAAACCAGCCAACATCTTGTGGCCGACAAAATGAAAGTTGGTTGCTGTTAACCCATAAATAAGCAGCACCAGGTCCACCACATAACCATTTCACGCTTGAGCCCAGCATAAAATCGGCATCAAGCTTAGTTAAGTCAACCTCTAGAATCCCCGCAGACTGTGCAACATCAAGCAAAGTCAATGTGTTGTGTTGCTTTGCTATATTTATAATTTCACGGATAGGTGCTTGCTGGCCTGTGTTTGAATAAACATGGCTAATGAAAACTAAATCAATTTCATTATTCGCTAAATATGACTGCCAAACGTGAGCATCGGTTAAATCTTCATGTTTTCCAATAAACACGATTTCTGCACTTTCAGGTAAAGCTTTTTGCATTGCAAAGCCCATACTTGGAAAATCACTTTCTGCCATCAACACTTTGCAGTTTTCTTGCTGAAGTCGCGGGTGTGACATCAAAAGCTTGGTTAAGCCACTCGATAAATTAACTTGCGGGCAAAACAACTCCTTTTGCGAGTTAAATAACTTAGCGAGACTGCTTGTAAATGCCTCGACACCTTGCAGCCACTGTTGCCATGGTTCTTTATTTTCATTTTGCCAAGCTGCAAAAAACTGCTGATGGAAGTGCTGCTCAGCTGATTTTAAAGGTCGCCCAACAGAGTGGTTAAGCAAATAGCCGCCTTGTGGAATTACAAAATCGTCTTTGTTCATTACTTAATCCACTGTTTTAATTTAGTTAAATCATCAAAACGGGTGCGAATATCATCACGTTTTGCTGCCGCACGACGATCTCGTAACTGCTCTAGTGAGTTAAGTAACATGTGTAAAGGAGGCCCACTGGCTGTGACTTTATCCATATGCTGTTGCTGCATTTTCTGTGAAGGTTGTGCAATGTATTTACTAACCAATTGATTATGATGCCCAATCGCAGTATCACCATGCAGTTTGCACACTTGAATAAACAGCTTTAAATTAGTTTGTAGCCATTCGCTATCGCGCTCAGCTTCTGCAGCTAAAAAATCATCCATAATACTTGTCATACGCATGCTTTCACGCAAAATTTGCTGATCTTCAGGCATCATATACAAGAATTTATCCACCAGCATTTGCGAGTAACTAGGTTCATTTGCAAAACAAAGACCAAGTAATAAATCAATGACATTTATGCCCGCAAAATCACCAGCATTAGCACCACGATACACCTCTTTTCCTACTCGATACGGCTTGTAATACGGGCGTACACAATAGAAAAAGCGGTCTGTATCAAGCTTGTTGTATAACGCATTGTTCGACTCAATAACATCTAGCAGTGCTTGCTTTGCCACTGCGAGTAAATCTGCTGCTATAGGGTGCGATATGCCCAATGGTTGAATTTTTAATAAAGCATCCGCCGCACGCTTATACGCTAAAATACCCTTGGTATTGTAATCAACAAAGATTTTCTCATCTTCAAGGTCAGTAAAGCGCTTATACAAACCATCAACCGCTTTATTGTGGGTGGTTAAATGCGCCGTTGCAAAACGCGGGGTTACACCAATAGATGCACCAATATGCATTGCCAGTGCTGAGGCTTCGACAAGGGGGGAGGTTGTTTCACGAGAAGGCTCTGTAATCTCATGACGACGGCATGCCGCCATATACAAACCAACATTACCTAATAAATCGAAGGCGTTGTCAAAGCCTTCATCGGTATTACCTTCTGCAAGTAAGGCACGAATATGCTCATTACCTTCTTGCTCTAATTGACGTTTAAGGTCTTCACCTACACCTTCTACATTCGCTTTATCGTCTTGTTGCCAATATAGTTTTTCTAGCTCGCTATTGATCTCAACAAATCGGGTGCGAAGCCAGCTATCAAATGCCTTTGTGTTCTCAGTCACAGGCTCACTCCAAAATAATTATATTGCGATAATGTTAACAGAGTTCAATGAGTGCTAATCGCCAAAATATAGACTAGAATCCATCTAGATTAGTGAAAATCACTCAAATAAAAATGAAATTAGATAAAAAAGACCAACAATTACTTAATGCTTTACAAGATAATGCAAGAACTTCTGTCTCGGAGCTAGCCCATTCTGTCAGCCTGTCAGATACTCCTTGCCTGCGCCGTATTAAAAAACTCGAATCAGCGAATGTGATCAGTGGCTACCATGCTGCCATCAATCCTAAAGCGGTTGATTTAAATGTGTCTGTGTATGCCTTTGTACGCCTAAACCAAAACTCAGTTGCCGCTGCTGAGCAATTTGAACAACAAGTTGAGAAACTTGATCATGTACTTGAGTGTTCTGTTATCTCAGGTAGTTATGATTATCTTCTAAAGATTATTGCCGCTGATTTAGAAAGTTATGAAAGCTTTGTGAAACATAAGCTAGGTAGTATTGATTGTATTGCTAACATCGAGTCGACGGTGGTCTTAAAACAAGCTTTCACGAAGCGTCATTTACCGCTAGCTTGACGCAGCTTGCTTGCAAATCAAAGATAACTCGATAAGCTAAAAACAGGCTTTAAAAGGATGCTTAAAATATGAAATTCATCAACTTAGTTGCTATCTCTTGGGCCATCAGTGGGCTATTTAGCAGCCCATTAATGGCACAGCAACAAACCTGCCTTACTCAGCTTGAAGACCAAGCACTAATGATGAAAAGTAAACGCGAAGGGCTGTTTAGAGAGCCATTACCACGCACCCATAGCACTTTTAGCTATAATATCGAGCAAGCATTTAGTGACTATTTAACCGCTGCGTACCTGCAAATTAGCAGCGAAAATCCGCGTGCTAGTTTGCCATGCCCTGTTTATACCGACACCTATCAGCAGCTTGTTGCACAAGGCGCTCGACCAGCAAACGCGACTGTTGCCGATTTAATAAGCCCATTCGAACTAAAACAGGCCGATAGCCGTAAAGCCGTACTCTTAATCCATGGTTTAACCGACTCACCCTTTACCTATCACGACCTTGCACAAGTGTATTATCAACAAGGGTATACGGTACGCACAATTTTACTACCAGGGCATGGTACCGCTCCCGCAGCACTCAGAGACATAAATGCCGATGATTGGCAAAAGGCCAGTGTGTATGCCATTGAACGCACATTAAAAGACTTTGATCAGGTGATTTTAGGGGGCTACTCAACCGGTGCTGCACTGGTTATTGATTACTTAACTCAAGGCCCTGTCGATAATAAAATTACTGCTGCTATGTTGTTTTCACCGGCAAGCGAGCCACACAATAAAAACGGTTGGCTGGCGAAATGGGTCGATGCAATTCCATTTGTGAATTGGATTGATAAAGACGCGGATCTTGATTTTGCCAAGTATGAGTCGTTTCCATTTAGTGCAGCCTCAGCTAGCCACGAAGCAATGAGCCGTATCAGCCTTGATGAGCTTCGTTATCGTCAACAGCCTAATGTAGCAATATTTAGCACCTTTAGTGATGTTGACACCACGATAGATAACCAAGCAACCTTTAAATTACTAGCTAAACTGCACGACCCAAAAACGCGCAAAAATAATCAGCTTGATCGCCTTGTATACTATGGTGACGACAATAACATCCCAGCCAGCTTTCCTGCTGATTACCACATAATCCGTGATGACTGCGATACAGATGATTGTAAAAAAATCAAAGGGATGTCACATATTGGTATCGTTAATAAACCCAGCAACCCTTACTATGGCCGTAAAGCTTTGTACCGAAATTGCGGCAGCTATTTAGATGACGATACGCTTTATACAGCCTGCAAATACCAAGAAGACATCGTGATGGGTGAGCGCACAGCCGAAAATTTACAAGCACACAAACCCTTTGCACGACTCACGTTTAACCCTTATTTCGATAAGCTCGCTATGCATATCAGCAGTTTCATTAAAGATAGTGAATCGGCAGCACAATGAGTGAGTTTAGCCACCGCTGGTTTAATCAAATAAGCGAGATTGATGCTGCTCTTTGGCAGTCATTTTTTGATGATACACCCTTTACTGATCACGCTTTTTTAGCGGCTCTAGAACAAAGTGGCTGTGTGAGTGAAGAGTCGGGCTGGCAACCCATGCACTTAGCAATTTACCAGCAAGAACAGGTCATAGCCTTACTACCCGGGTATCTAAAACATCATTCTTATGGTGAATATGTATTTGACTGGGCTTGGGCTGAAGCCTACCAACAGCATGGCTTAGAGTATTACCCTAAATGGCTTTGCGGCGTGCCATTCACGCCTATTGCTGGGCAAAGAGTTAGTATTAACTATGCTGATCCTACTGAAGTCTATGCTTACATTCAGCACATACTCACGGCAACAGCAGCGCAGTTAGACTGGTCAGGTTGGCATATAAATTTTTGCCACCAGCAGCAAGCGACTGCATTAACTAGCGACACCGTAATGCAACGTCATGGCGTGCAGTTTCAGTGGTTTAATGAAGGCTATAAATGCTTCGAGGATTTTTTAGCTTCACTCACCGCAAGAAAGCGTAAATCGCTCAAAAAAGAACGCGCTAAAATAACTGAACAGCAGATAGCCGTAGAATGGATCGAAGGTGCTGACATCAGCAAACAGCACATGCAGCAATTTAGTCATTTTTACCGCCAAACCTATTTGAAGCGCTCAGGCCACAATGGTTATTTGAATACCGCTTTTTTCGAGTTATTACAGCAAAGCATGGCCGACAAACTGGTGCTAATGTTCGCTAAATATCAAGGAGAGGTGATTGCCGCCACACTCAGCTTTAAAGATCAGAACTGTTTATATGGTCGTTACTGGGGAACGAACTATGAGCTCGATAGTTTGCACTTTGAGCTTTGCTATTACCAAGGCATTGAATACTGCATTGCCAACAAACTAAAACAGTTCCACTCTGGCGCGCAAGGTGAGCATAAAATAAGTCGAGGTTTTAAGCCTGTATATACCTATTCACTGCATCATATTCAGCACGGTGATTTTGCAGCTGCCATCAGTGATTTTATAATTAGAGAACGCCAACATATGGCGCTCTATAAAGCCCAATGCGAAAGCTTACTGCCTTTTAAACAGCAATAATTGGTTGTTTGCAGGCATTTGCACATCTTCAACAAAGGTTAAGCCAGCTTGCTCAGCGAGTTGGCAAATCGCTTCAAAATCACGAATGGCACTATTTTCATCTTGCTGTTTTAAAAAAGCATCAAATTCAGCATTGCTGGCACTGGTATACTTACCTTGATACTTAAATGGCCCATAAATACACAATTTACCTTTAGCCGCTAAATGCTTTGCTACACCTTGGAAAAAGCTCTCCACAAGCGGCCAGCTAATAATGTGCATCGTATTCGCAGTAAAAATAGCATTCACTGTTTCAACAGGCCAAGGATCATTGAGGTCGAGTGTTAATGGCGCATGCAAGTTAGATAGTTCAGCTTCTTGATGCCACTCTAAAATCCCAGGGTGATTAACCTCGCGATCACTACAATGCCACTGCAAATGTGCTAAATGCGTTGCAAAATGCACACTATGTTGCCCCGTACCAGAGCCTACCTCTAATACATTCGTCACATCAGAAAAGAACTCTTCTAATACGTTTAAAATAGGTAATTTGTTGTTTTCACAGGCTTGAGAGAAGGGTTTATCCATATAAATTAATGCACCATGTTTGGTAATTCGTGCACAACAGTAAAGCAAAAATAAATAGCAAAGTCGCGATGTATTTATTATTTAAAAATATAAAACCACTATTTTCAGCAGGTTACGATTATTAATTAATATTGGTACAGCTTATGCAATTTCTTAAGTGAATTAATCAATAGGAGTAATATTATGTATATCTCACCCTACACTGCTGTAGATGCAGCACTTGCTGCCAGCGAACGCGCTGAAAGCGAAAAAGCCGCCTTAACAAGTTGTGATGCTAGAGCAACTGTGATCGAACTACTTTCTCAATGTAATAAAGAAAATGTACAGGCGCCGAAAAAACATGAAACAGACCAGATTTTTATTCTCGGCTACAATTAATCACTCACAGTTAATCTATCCAGTCTTAGCTTCACTAGATAAGACTTGCACTAAAACCGATTAGCTGTAATGATAACAATTATCATTACAGCTAATCGGTTTTTCTATGCACTCTCACAATGCTATGCTGCAATATCAGCGGCAAATGAAATGTGTTTGCCAAAGACCAGGGCTACATGCCCCTGCACTTGTTGCTAACTATGTTGAAGCGGGTTTAAACATTGCACGCTATTACGAAAAGCATCACAACTTTATTTTGCAAGAGCTGTATCTAAGACGCACCTTTCATGAATTGCTTGAAAAGATGTGTGATTCATTAGTACATAATGCAATTCGTAAACAATGTTTGGCTCAGCTTTATAAACCGCAACTTGCGCTAAAGCGTTATTACAAAACTCATAACTGTATTGAAAAGTATTTCAGTTTGGAGCGAGAAGCATGTCTTCTCAGCCAAGAATTTAACCCGATTTAGGAGTGTTTATGAGCCAATTTAGAACCGAATCAGATAGCATGGGCGAACTACAAGTCCCAGCAGACGCTTTGTATCAAGCTCAAACGCAACGTGCTATCAACAATTTTAAAATTAGTGGCTTAGCCATGCCTAAGCAATTTATCACAGCCCTCGCCTATATTAAGCAAGCCGCCGCACAAAGTAACGCCGCATTAGGTCACTTGAACCAAGGCAAAGCGAAAGCAATTGAGCAAGCATGCCAAGAAATCATCGATGGTAAACACTTTTCAGAGTTTCCTGTTGATGTATTTCAAACCGGCTCTGGCACTAGCTCTAATATGAATGCCAATGAGGTAATAGCGACACTGGCAAGCCAACTGGCAAACGAAACTATTCACCCCAATGATGACGTGAATATGGGACAAAGCTCAAATGATGTGATCCCCACAGCAATTGCTGTAAGTAGCGCTATTAACATCATTTATGAACTATTTCCTAAACTAGATAAACTCAGTCAAAGCTTGCAAAACAAGCAAGCCGAAGTCGGCCATATTGTTAAAACTGGTCGCACTCATTTAATGGATGCCATGCCAGTAAGTTTTGCGCAAACATTAGCTGCATGGCAGTTACAAGTCGATCACGCCATGACAGGTATTCGCCAAGCACTAGAGCGGGTTTGTGAACTTGCACAAGGTGGTACAGCCGTTGGTACTGGTATCAATGCCGATCCAGCGTTTGCCGGTCAGTTTTGTCAGCACTTAAGTGAGAATTTAGGTATTCGCTTTAGCCCGAGCAAAAACTTCTTTTATAACATAGGTTCACAAGATGCTATTGTAGCGCTTTCGGGTCAGCTTAAGGTATTAGCCGTAGCACAGATGAAAATAGCCAATGACCTGCGCTGGATGAACTCAGGCCCTCTTGCAGGTCTTGGTGAAATCGAGCTTCAAGCCTTACAGCCTGGTTCATCAATTATGCCAGGTAAAGTAAACCCAGTAATCCCTGAAGCTGCAGCTATGGTCAGCGCACAAGTTATTGGCAATGACGCCACTATTACTGTGGCTGGTCAAGCTGGTAATTTTGAACTTAATGTGATGCTACCTGTGATTGCCTTAAACATTCTGCAAAGTATCGAACTGCTGGCTAATAGCAGTGAGGCACTTGCAGATAAAGCGATTACCAGCTTTAAAGTAAACCAGAGCAATGTTGATAAAGCACTCGCCAAAAACCCAATTCTGGTTACGGCACTTAATCCGGTGATCGGCTATAGCAAAGCAGCTAAAATTGCCAAATTAGCTTATCAAGAAGGCCGTCCAATTATTGATGTTGCTGCAGAACATACTGATATCTCACGTGAAGAATTGAGTGAGTTACTCAACCCAGCCAAACTAACACAAGGCGGTTTGTAATCCTTTAATACTCCTGTAGCTCTGTGATAACAGAGCTACTTTCTGAAAACTAACGTTTTTATTGCTCCACTTTGAGCAATGTGTATGATAGTGAGTACTTATTCAACGATTTTTAGGTATGTTATGCGCTATCCTCTATTGGCAATTTTATTTCCTGTGTTATTAACTGCGTGCTCTGACGCTGCAACGGGTGGGCAAGCCGAATCAACGGCAACAAGCGATAAACTTGTCGAGGCACCAAAAGCCGTAAAAATAGAAAATACTGAAGAAGTGACTAAAGCAGCTCCAGATAAAGCCACTATCAGCTCAGCCCATGAGCAGCTTAAACAATTAATCGATGATCCAAGCTGTGATAACAGCAGCCAATGTAAAGTATTACCTGTTGGTAGCCGTGCCTGTGGCGGCCCAAGTAGCTTCATTGTTTATTCAACCAAAACAGCTGACACGGCTGAAGTTGAAAAACTTGCAAAAGATATCACTGCCCTTGAAAAACAATTTAACGCAGCGAACGACATGATGAGTATTTGTCAGCATCTAACCGCACCAGGTGCGCAGTGTTCTGCTAATACTTGTGTTAAAATCGAAGGCTCAGCGGCAAGTGTATACTAAGGAATAAGCAATAATGGTTCGTTCATCGACTTTAAAGAAACTTTTCATCACTACAACTATGTTAGCAAGTATTGCTTTAACGGGTTGTGAAACAACAACGTCGGGTAGTTTCTGTGCGCGTTGATTTGAGTGATTTAAATGATCAGCTGAACGATATCGTTAGTAATAATAGTTGTACAGCTAGTTTTCAATGTAAGGTGTTAGAAGTCGGTGAAAGAGCATGTGGTGGCCCAAGCCGCTATGTGGTCTATTCAACATTGAACACGGCACAAGAAAAAGCAGAGCAACTTGCTGAGCAAATTACAGCAGTTGAGAGGTCATCTGGTCAAGCATTAACAGTTAACGACTGTTCACCTGTCTTACCGGTACAATCGCTGTGTATCTCACAGCAATGCCAAGCCATCGAGATTAAGTAAGTAATGCAATAAGGCCGGATACTATCACCACGCTGATGATACAAATCCCGGCCTTATAAATGTATTTTACATGCATTGTATTATGCACCCAGTAAGCATAAATGTAGCGAACAAAGTAACTTGCTGCAGTGCCAAATAATGCAAAAATAACTAAATACGCAAGTAAAATAATATCCACAGTCATGCCACTTCTTTCAAACATCTAGTCTCAGTGTAAGGGCTTAAAGAAGTAAAGGCAAAACCTTAGCTTTTTTTACTATGTTCAATGAGTAATTCAGCAACCCGCTGCTTTACAGCACGCTTATCATCGGCTGCAACACCAAAACGCTCAGCCAATAAGGCAATCTCTTCATCATTTAAGTTAAACGATAAACGCTGCCTGGTTTTTTTCGATTTAACGTCGAGCTCCAAAATCTTACGGATCATATCTGATGGGGTAAGCTCTTGGTCAATTGCTTGTTTTTTTATTGATTTTTGCACTTCACTGCTTAAATCAAACGCCATTTGCGTGGCTCTTACGGCCTGCTCCTGACGCTGCCACTTGGCTTTTGCATCACTCACTTGGCATCCCCAGGAAATAAATCAACAATATCGCTAATTGGTCTAGTTAACGTGAGTGATACTTCTGTTTCACCGCCTTCCCAGATCTCAATATTTAAACTATGTGATTCATCATCAGAGCTTAAACAAATCATTTCACACGGTTCACCGCCTTCGTCTTCGTAACGAGGTAAAGGCTGATTACGGTAATCCTTATTATGGAAATAACACACATAAGGGGCTTCTGTTTGTTTATAGCTTGATGCTAAAAAGTGGCTAAAGCGTTCAGGGCTATTCTGCACATTAATTGCCGTTAGCTCATCTTCATCAAAAATACGAGCGAACTCATCAAGGGTAAAAATCTCATCAACATCATCACGCTGAATTTTGATCGCAAAGTTTGCCCATTGTTCACCGTCATCTGATTCAATTTGCAAAAACACCACTTGGCCAGATTCACTCTCGAGTACCAGCTCATACTCTGCACTACGTTGATACTGATACGTTTGCACATCAATAACACGCAGTGTCTGTCCTTTTAACCAGCTTGGATAAGCGAACGAATCAATCACTGTTAGCATATCACCAACGAGTAATTGGCTTGGATCAGTAAGCTGACGCTCTGGGGCTTTTTTAGATTTAAAAAAGTTAAACATTGGCTGACTCCTTGTTGAAGCAAAAAAGGTAACCCAGTGCGTGGGTTACCTTTTGTCTTTCCGTTAACTGATTAGCTATTTTGTTTTGCTTTAATACGCGCCAAAATATCTGCGCTTTTTGGGTTGGTATCGCCGATACCCGCTTCAGCCATTTTCGCTTTTAAATCATCGCCGTTAGTATCAGCTTCTAATTGCTTAGCCGCACCTAACTGGTCTTGACGGTCTTGCTGGCGTTGTTTAATACGCTCTAGAGACTCGCGTGCTGATGTCATTGATGAACTATTAGTATTTAGCGTGCTGTTAACAGCCATTGTTGCTTGCTGCACACTTTCAGTCGTTTTAACCATCGTTAATTGACGTTGGTTTTCTTTAATCGACTTTTCAGCTTCTTTAACTTGCTGCTTTAGTTGCACAATGTGGTTACTAAAGCCAGCTAACACTTCTTCGTGCTCTGCTTTTTCAGCTTCGAAATCACCAATTTTTTCTGCGATTTCTAATGCTAACGCTTCGTTACCTTTTTCAAGTGCTTGACCTGCATACGCTTCATGTTCTGCAATTGATGCATCTAGTGCGCTAATTTTACGCTTAGTTTGCATCTCTTTTGCCATTACTTCGGTAAGGCTTTTCTTAGCGCGTTGTAAGGCATTTTGTGCATCAGCAATTTCTTGTTCAAAGATACGGATACCGTTTGCATCAACAACTGCTTGTCCTGCTTCACGAGCGCCACCACGTACAGCTGTAAATAGTTTCTTTAAAATACTCATAATCTTAACTCCAGAAATTGCTAATTAATCGTTTAAATAAATGGTCACGGCTTCAAGTGCATCAATCGCATTGTCAGCCAGTGTTACCAACTCATGGGTAATATCATCAAACGATGAATTAACCGATAGCGCGCCAAAAATAGCGTATTTGTCATCAATTTTTGCAAATGCGCTTAATGGAATTGGCACATTTAAACGTAGTAACGTTTCGTTTAACTCATTACGCATATCTGCTTGTACTTCGTTTTCAGCAAACAGGTAGCTAATACACAGTAATTGCTCTTCTGTTTGAGTAACAAAGATAGGTAACTCATCATTCCCATCGACGATAACTTGTAACACATCTTGTTCACCTTCGTTGGCAATCAAGAAAGACTCAAAGCTCACACCTTCTGTTTCAAAAGAAGCCAGTTTGATTGATAGTTCATTTAATTCCATGTCTCACCTTTTTACGTTTTGACATATTATGTCTGAGTTAAGATTTGCATAGCCGACATATTATGTCAACTATAAAATATCAATTTTTGTACAATTCGGTTTCAACTTGCCACGCTTGGCGGTAATAATCATATAAGGTTCCAGAACCTAATCTATTGACTTCTATCGTGTTTACTTGTTCAAAAAAATGATTCGGAAACACAAAAGAAGCCAATAAATATTCTTTACTTACCCAACGAGATGGCACTGGTAATTCGTTAGTTTCACGAATTCGCTGACTTGCTGATTTGCCAGCCGTGGTCGCGATTGTCCAACCCCATTGACCAAACGAAGGAATATTTTGTTGGTATTGCTCAACATAACCAAAGCCAGCTGCTTTCATTGTTTTAGCAATACTTAAAAACGCTTTTTTCGCATGATAAGGCGATGTTGATTGCACAGCCACAGCCCCATCAGGCGCCAACAACTGACGCACATGATTATAAAAATAGTCACTGTACATCTTATTAAGGTCAGGATGGTTAGGGTCTGGTAGGTCAATCAAAATAGTGTCAAAGCGCATGCCTTTTGCCAACATAGCTTCAACTTCTAAAAAGGCATCTGCAATGCGAATATCAGCGCGAGGATCACTCATAGAATGCTTATTTAGCGCTGTTAACCGTGTTCTTATTTCCTCTGGCGCGTCATATTCACCGACCTCATTGCCAAATAAGTTTAACAACTGACCATCTAAATCAACCAAGGTGACATGCTTTACTGGCCACTTCAAAACATCGCGCAATGCAAGCCCGTCACCACCCCCGATGATCAACACGCGGTCATGACGATTTGAAGCCAACATAGCAGGATACACAAGCATTGAATGATAAATTTGCTCATCCACACTTGAGAACTGTAGACGGCCATTGAGGTAAAGATCAGTAATTGCATTCGGCTGATTGCGACTTAAACGCTCGGTTAACACTAAGTGCTGATACTTGGTTGCTTGCGAGTATATGACTTTATCTTTGTATAAAACATTGCTGAGGTTTTTCATCCAGCTGGTGCCAAGCACGAGCACAAGTGCAAAAAACATCAACAACAGTACATGGCAAACCAACAATAACTTAGCGAAGCGAACATGTTGATGATAGCGCCATAAAAACACCAGACCAGCAATAATATTAAACAACGCCGTCCAAGCTGCCGCTTGCATAATTGGCATTGCAAGCATAATGCTTACCCAAATCGCAGCACCGACACCGGCGCCAATATAATCAGCCCCGTAAATAGTACCCGCATTATTTTCTAAAAAGCGACCATAAACCTGCTGGCGAATACGCGCGATCAAAGGGATCTCCATACCAATTAATAGCCCGAGTAATAGGCCAAACACATAGGGTAAGAAACGTGACCACTCCTGTAGCTTTTCAAATACATAGCCGTTAAGGACAGTATCCGCAGGCAGGTTAAAAATTTCAGAGAAGATATGCGGCAATGAATAACTCACAGCGATAACGCTAGCAATCGCTAAAATACAGCCCATGCCGACCAAAGCAATAATACTCTCAAGCCAAGCAAAAGCAGTAAATGCATCTTTAAACCAACGCGCTAAAAAAGCACCGATACCCATAGCGACAATCATGGTACCAATCATGGCATAAATGGCGCTCTCGACCGAGCCTAGAACCCGACCTGCATAATGAGATAGCAGATATTCATAAATAAGGCCGCACCCAGCGAGTACGGCCATAACAGTTATTAATAGGAAGTCATGCCCAAGTAGATTGGCCCTACTTGGGGCGCTTGTTGTAGTAGACACTTAATTAGGCACCTAACAAGGTTGCCATAGTCGAACCTATCGCAAATGAAACCGCTGCAGAGATAGCAGCTACACCTACGTTTTTCTGGCGGTTTACTTCATCTGAAATATCACAGCCTGATAAGATGATTTTGATAGTCACTAAGTGTAATAAAATGAAGGCAACTAAACTTACCGCTGCACTTAATGCCCAGTAACCTAAACTAGCAGCAATGTTGTCAGCCGCATAAGGAGCGATACCTGATGCAGCAGTTAATGCCAATGCACTACCCACTAAAAAGCCAGCGTAACGAATACCCACGGCTAAGTTGCCGTCGATAACCGCTTGTTGCAAGCAGTCACCACTGCGATTAGTACGCTTGAATAACTGCACTCGATATTGGCTGATCAATAGCATCGCAATGCTGCCAATTGCAAAGGCCGCGATCACGATTGGAATACCATGCCAGCCTTCGGTCGCCACCCAAAATAAAGCTGAGCGAATAACAATAGCTACACTCACTACATGACCAAAATCAATCAATGCAGCAGTTGCGTTGCCTTTTACGATTTCGTCATGCAGACTCACTTTACGAAGCGCTACCTTGTCTTGGAAGAAATGACCAAGCTTAATAAGCACAATTGCCATCACACCATAACCTAGCATTTGTAATGCTTCTTGTTGTAGGGTAGGTGCAAATGCGCCGCTGCTTACACCACTAAGAACAATGGCAAGTGCCACAAGTCCGGCCGCAAAACTAATACCAAAAGCAAAATTGTCGCGCTCAGTTATTTCATCATTAGCATGTAAATTAGATACCCAGCCTTTGATAAATTTTAGGCTGACAAATAAAGCGATAATGATTGCAAAGTCGATTGCTAAAGCTTGCAACGACCAAGTTGTTATTCCATTAAATTCATACATATGTTGTAACTCCGGTGGTTATTCTTTTCACTACTTACCGCGGCTAATGCCACGTGATGTTCTGCTCGAGCTGTTTCGTAATGACCCAGAGCTTTTACTGTAACTACTGCTAGAAGCATAGCTACTACGGGTGCGTGGTGGTGTATAGCTGCTTCGGCTTAATCCAGATGCACCACTGCGTTTAGTGGCATACGGACTAGTGAATTGTTTACCCTGGCGTTGATAAGACTGACGAGTACGCGTCTCTACCGTTTGTTGTGCTTTAATCTGTTTTGGGCTCGAATAACGATAACGGCCATAGTCATTGTAATAGCTGTACTTTCTGTTTCTGCTCCAGCGACCATATTCAACTCGGTCGAATACATCGCCCAACATACGATACATCCCATACCAAACCCAAAAGCTTGTACCGTTGCTATTAGTTTGCCACTGCCCATAGTTAGGGTTACCGACCAATTGGTTACCAACGCTTTCACCTTCAGCTGCTTCACTAATAGCGCCAACCCTTGCTAGTGACCCTTGCGACATGTCTGCCAGCATATTGATAGGATCAGTAAGCGCATCTTGAAATAAAGATGGCTTGGCAGCATCACGAATGAGATCAAGTTGATGAAGGGTATCTTCATAAGGTGGTATTAGATAAGTAGACTTAACATCTGCTAAGCGTTGTGTAAGACCTGTATAAATAGCCCCGTCACGGGTCGCATCAAGACTAATTACTCGTGCGATCTCAGAAAGTTGCGGCTGCTGCTCAGCAAGCACCTGTCCGTATTGTTTAAGTATCGTCGCATTACGCAAAGAGCCATTATCAAGCGCTGTACCAAGCTGATTTAATTCAACCTCAGCTTTTTCTATGGATTGTTGTATTGTTTGTTTCAGCTGCTCTTCTTTCGACTCACAGCCCATAAGCAAGCTTACCAAACAAAACAGGCTAATAAGTTTCCAAGCTTTTATTTGAGACATTCATGTCACCTGATTGTGGTTTAAAAACGCAAATAGTTTTACATAGCTCAGGTACTAAACCAAGATTAAAATTGCAACAAAGGGTAAATTTGGTTGGTACATTGGGTAGATCGCAGCGAAACCCAACACAGAGCTATCAGATTTCAGCCGTCAGCGTTCAGCCGCTTTGTGGAGGTGTTTGGTGCTGAGTCTCCCTCTGCCAGAGGCTCTAGGCAAAGTGTACTTGTAGGAATGGATTCAGCCATGAATGTGTTTGTTAAGGTCTAGATTCGGCACTAACGTGCCTCCTACAAAGTTTTGTTGCTGAGGGAAACTCTGCACTATACAACCCCACATTTCAGCTGACGTCTGACGGCTGAAAGCTGACAGCTCCAGACGCAAAAAAGCCCGACTCTTTCGAATCGGGCTTTCTTTAATTTGGAGCCTGGCAATGTCCTACTTTCACATGGCAAATGCCACACTATCATCGGCGCTGTTTCGTTTCACTACTGAGTTCGGCATGGGGTCAGGTGGGTCCAAAACGCTATTGTCACCAAGCAAATTTGGGTTGTTAATCGCCTTAGCAATTAACTAAAATTCGGAATTCTGATATCAAGTAAATGTCTACTTTAGTTTCTTAACTTCTGTCTGTTACGCTGTCATAAAACGCGTTTGGCGTTGTATGGTTAAGCCTCACGGGTAATTAGTACAGGTTAGCTTAATGGCTCGCACCACTTCCACATCCTGCCTATCAACGTTGTAGTCTTCAACGGCCCTTCAGAGACTTTAAAAGTCTAGTGAGAACTCATCTCGAGGCCTGCTTCGCGCTTAGATGCTTTCAGCGCTTATCAGTTCCGAACGTAGCTACCGGGCAGTGCCATTGGCATGACAACCCGAACACCAGCGGTTCGTTCACTCCGGTCCTCTCGTACTAGGAGCAACCCCTCTCAATTCTCAAACGCCCACGGCAGATAGGGACCGAACTGTCTCACGACGTTCTAAACCCAGCTCGCGTACCACTTTAAATGGCGAACAGCCATACCCTTGGGACCGACTTCAGCCCCAGGATGTGATGAGCCGACATCGAGGTGCCAAACACCGCCGTCGATATGAACTCTTGGGCGGTATCAGCCTGTTATCCCCGGAGTACCTTTTATCCGTTGAGCGATGGCCCTTCCATTCAGAACCACCGGATCACTATGACCTACTTTCGTACCTGCTCGACGTGTCTGTCTCGCAGTTAAGCTGGCTTCTACCATTACACTAACCGTACGATGTCCGACCGTACTTAGCCAACCTTCGTGCTCCTCCGTTACTCTTTGGGAGGAGACCGCCCCAGTCAAACTACCCACCAGGCACTGTCCGTAATCCCGATTAGGGACCAACGTTAGAACATCAAAACTACAAGGGTGGTATTTCAAGGACGGCTCCACAAAGACTAGCGTCTCTGCTTCAAAGCCTCCCACCTATCCTACACATGTAGGTTCAATGTTCAGTGCCAAGCTGTAGTAAAGGTTCACGGGGTCTTTCCGTCTAGCCGCGGGTACACAGCATCTTCACTGCGATTTCAATTTCACTGAGTCTCGGGTGGAGACAGCGTGGCCATGGTTACACCATTCGTGCAGGTCGGAACTTACCCGACAAGGAATTTCGCTACCTTAGGACCGTTATAGTTACGGCCGCCGTTTACCGGGGCTTCGATCAAGAGCTTCGTCCGAAAACTAACCCCATCAATTAACCTTCCGGCACCGGGCAGGTGTCACACCGTATACGTCATCTTGCGATTTTGCACAGTGCTGTGTTTTTAATAAACAGTCCCAGCCACCTGGTCACTGCGGCTCCCGTCCGCTTAGAGAGCAAGTCTCATCACAGATAGGAGCGTACCTTCTCCCGAAGTTACGGTACGATTTTGCCTAGTTCCTTCACCCGAGTTCTCTCAAGCGCCTTAGTATTCTCTACCTGACCACCTGTGTCGGTTTGGGGTACGATTCGGTATAATCTGAAGCTTAGAGGCTTTTCCTGGAAGTATGGCATCAACAACTTCACACCCTTGGGTGCTCGTCTCGTGTCTCAGTCTTAAGAGTCCGGATTTTCCTAAACTCTCAACCTACTCACTTTCACATGGACAACCAACGCCATGCTTGTTTAGCCTGCTCCGTCCCCCCATCGCAATTATACCAAGTACGGGAATATTAACCCGTTTCCCATCGACTACGCCTTTCGGCCTCGCCTTAGGGGTCGACTTACCCTACCCTGATTAACATGGGATAGGAACCCTTGGTCTTCCGGCGTGCGGGTTTTTCACCCGCATTATCGTTACTCATGTCAGCATTCGCACTTCTGATACCTCCAGCATACCTCCCGGTACACCTTCAACGGCTTACAGAACGCTCCCCTACCACTCAAACAAAGTTTGAATCCGCAGCTTCGGTGCATAGTTTAGCCCCGTTACATCTTCCGCGCAGACCGACTCGACCAGTGAGCTATTACGCTTTCTTTAAAGGATGGCTGCTTCTAAGCCAACCTCCTGGCTGTCTGGGCCTTTCCACATCGTTTCCCACTTAACTATGACTTTGGGACCTTAGCTGGCGGTCTGGGTTGTTTCCCTCTTCACGACGGACGTTAGCACCCGCCGTGTGTCTCCCGGATAGTACTTTACGGTATTCGGAGTTTGCAAAGGGTTGGTAAGTCGGGATGACCCCCTAGCCTTAACAGTGCTCTACCCCCGTAAGTATTCGTCCGAGGCTCTACCTAAATAGATTTCGGGGAGAACCAGCTATCTCCCGGTTTGATTAGCCTTTCACTCCTAGCCACAGGTCATCCCCTAACTTTTCAACGTTAGTGGGTTCGGTCCTCCAGTTGATGTTACTCAACCTTCAACCTGCCCATGGCTAGATCACCGGGTTTCGGGTCTATACCTTGCAACTAAACGCGCAGTTAACGCTCGCTTTCACTACGGCTACCCTAATCGGTTAACCTCGCTACAAAATATAAGTCGCTGACCCATTATACAAAAGGTACGCAGTCACCCTCGAAGGGCTCCTACTGCTTGTACGTACACGGTTTCAGGTTCTATTTCACTCCCCTCACAGGGGTTCTTTTCGCCTTTCCCTCACGGTACTGGTTCACTATCGGTCAGTTGGGAGTATTTAGCCTTAGATGATGGTCCACCTATATTCAGTCAAAGTTTCACGTGCTCCGACCTACTCGATTTCACTTAAGATGCATTTTCGTGTACGGGACTATCACCCTGTATCGTCAAACTTTCCAGAATGTTTCACTAACACATAATAAGCTTAAGGGCTGGTCCGGTTTCGCTCGCCGCTACTTCCGGAATCTCGGTTGATTTCTGTTCCTACGGGTACTTAGATGTTTCAGTTCTCCGCGTTCGCCTCGTTAACCTATGTATTCAGTTAACGATACCTGCAAGCAGGTGGGTTTCCCCATTCGGAAATCCTAGTCTCAAGCGCTTTTTACTAGCTTGACTAGGCTTATCGCAAGTTAATACGTCCTTCATCGCCTCCAACTGCCAAGGCATCCACCGTGTACGCTTAGTCACTTAACCATACAACCCAAACGGGTCTTTGTTAGTGACAGCTGTTAACTTCGCCAGAAGTTAATTCATCAAATAATGATGAGAATACTAAAGTAGATACCAATTAATCTTTCGATTAATGGCATATTTTTACTTTTGAAAACTCTTTATAGATACGAATATCTATAAGAATTTTAATATCAGCTTTCCAAATTTTTAAAGAGCAAGAGAATAAACTTCTCAAAATTAAACACACTCTATTCTCAAGCAGTTTATTACCTGATTAAGAATGTTTATTTTTAAGGAGTAAAAGTGGTGGAGCTAAGCAGGATCGAACTGCTGACCTCCTGCGTGCAAGGCAGGCGCTCTCCCAGCTGAGCTATAGCCCCACATATGCTGGTACTTACTGTTTAGTTTCCACTTCAAAGAAGTGGTGGGTCTGAGTAGATTTGAACTACCGACCTCACCCTTATCAGGGGTGCGCTCTAACCAACTGAGCTACAGACCCAAACAATAAGTGTTGTTCTCTTTACAATCAACAATCATCTGTGTGGACACTACGAACAAATAAGTTCTAAATCGTATAAGGAGGTGATCCAGCCCCAGGTTCCCCTAGGGCTACCTTGTTACGACTTCACCCCAGTCATGAATCACTCCGTGGTGAACGTCCTCCCGAAGGTTAGACTATCCACTTCTGGAGCAACCCACTCCCATGGTGTGACGGGCGGTGTGTACAAGGCCCGGGAACGTATTCACCGCATCATTCTGATATGCGATTACTAGCGATTCCGACTTCATGGAGTCGAGTTGCAGACTCCAATCCGGACTACGACGCACTTTAAGTGATTCGCTTACCCTCGCAGGTTCGCAGCACTCTGTATGCGCCATTGTAGCACGTGTGTAGCCCTACACGTAAGGGCCATGATGACTTGACGTCGTCCCCACCTTCCTCCGGTTTATCACCGGCAGTCTCCTTAGAGTTCCCGACCGAATCGCTGGCAACTAAGGATAGGGGTTGCGCTCGTTGCGGGACTTAACCCAACATCTCACAACACGAGCTGACGACAGCCATGCAGCACCTGTATCAGAGTTCCCGAAGGCACCAAACCATCTCTGGTAAGTTCTCTGTATGTCAAGTGTAGGTAAGGTTCTTCGCGTTGCATCGAATTAAACCACATGCTCCACCGCTTGTGCGGGCCCCCGTCAATTCATTTGAGTTTTAACCTTGCGGCCGTACTCCCCAGGCGGTCTACTTAATGCGTTAGCTTTGAAAAACAAGTCCGAAGACCCGAGCTTCTAGTAGACATCGTTTACGGCGTGGACTACCAGGGTATCTAATCCTGTTTGCTCCCCACGCTTTCGTACATGAGCGTCAGTGTTGACCCAGGTGGCTGCCTTCGCCATCGGTATTCCTTCAGATCTCTACGCATTTCACCGCTACACCTGAAATTCTACCACCCTCTATCACACTCTAGTTTGCCAGTTCGAAATGCAGTTCCCAGGTTGAGCCCGGGGCTTTCACATCTCGCTTAACAAACCGCCTGCGTACGCTTTACGCCCAGTAATTCCGATTAACGCTCGCACCCTCCGTATTACCGCGGCTGCTGGCACGGAGTTAGCCGGTGCTTCTTCTGTAAGTAACGTCACAGCTAAGTGCTATTAACACTTAACCTTTCCTCCTTACTGAAAGTGCTTTACAACCCGAAGGCCTTCTTCACACACGCGGCATGGCTGCATCAGGCTTGCGCCCATTGTGCAATATTCCCCACTGCTGCCTCCCGTAGGAGTCTGGGCCGTGTCTCAGTCCCAGTGTGGCTGATCATCCTCTCAAACCAGCTAGGGATCGTCGCCTTGGTGAGCCATTACCTCACCAACTAGCTAATCCCACTTGGGCTAATCTTATGGCGTGAGGCCCGAAGGTCCCCCACTTTGGTCCGTAGACATCATGCGGTATTAGCAGTCGTTTCCAACTGTTGTCCCCCACCATAAGGCATATTCCCAAGCATTACTCACCCGTCCGCCGCTCGACGCCAGAGGTGCAAGCACCTCTTCGTTTCCGCTCGACTTGCATGTGTTAGGCCTGCCGCCAGCGTTCAATCTGAGCCATGATCAAACTCTTCAATTAAAAGTTTTTTCTGTCCCGAAGGACATGCTCAATGAATTCTGAATTTTGATTCTTTCGAATCGAATTGACTGTGCTGAAACAAGTAAACTTGTTTCCGTTGGTCACTCAGTTCAATTGAGACTCTAAATTTGCTTGCGTCATCTAGCGAACTAGAATCTGCTGTTAGAACTCAATCTGTACGAGTGCCCACACAGATGATTGCTTTATATTGTTAAAGAACGTTGCGACGTTGTCGCTAGGGATGCGTATAATACATCCTTAATTTTTCGAGTCAACACTTAATTTCAAACTTTCTTTCGATAATTTGAAACCGAAGTTTCACTTAACTCTCTGCTACGTTGTTTAGCGTCTTTCGTTGCTGCCCGCCGTGTCAGTGGGGTCGCATTATAGGGAGATGGATTTTTTACGCAAGCACTTTTTTCAATAAAATTTAAAAAAATGTACTGTTCGCTCAGCTTTTGAACTAAACACCCTAAAACTGGCTGTTTTACAATCAAATTAGGGGCCTTTTGATGTATTTCTTTACTTCGCTGTTACACTAGACTGAGCGCATTTTTAAAATTTAAGGTGAATTTATGACTATCCGTTCTTATAAAGGGATCACTCCGACATTCGATAATAGTGTTTATATTGATGAGTCATCAGTTTTAGTAGGTGATATTTCGCTTGGCAAGGATTCAAGTGTTTGGCCTCTTGTTGCTGCGCGTGGTGATGTTAACTATATCCGTATTGGTGAGCGTACGAACATTCAAGACGGCAGTGTTTTACATTTAACTCGTGCCTCTAAGTCAAATCCAGATGGTTACCCTCTTATAATTGGAGATGATGTCACTGTTGGCCATAAAGTCATGCTACACGGCTGCCAACTTGGTAATCGTATTCTTGTGGGGATGGGTGCAATAGTGATGGACAATGTAATTGTTGAAGATGATGTGATCATTGGTGGTGGTTCATTGGTCCCACCTAATAAGCGTTTAGAGTCAGGTTACTTATATGTAGGTAGTCCGGTTAAACAGGCCCGCCCTTTAACAGAACAAGAGCGCGCCTTTTTAAAAATTTCTGCTGACAATTATGTTCAGCTTAAAGATGAATACTTAGCTGAGGGCTAAAACACCTCGGTTAATTCAATTTGTCCTGCCGAGTTATACTGTTCATCTTCGATCAGTTTCTCGGCGAGCTCTTCGTAATCGAAACGATAAGATTCAAAGTAATTAACTGCGCTGCTTTGGGCGGCAAAATCATACTTGCTGGTATCAATAATACACTCCACCATCAAGCCACTTACTTGAGCAAAGAACACCAACTGCTTTTCATCGGGCTTAAATTCAAGTCGGTCGATAAATTGGATAGCTTGATTCACGCAATTTCTCCTGCTTTAAGCGCGTTCACAATGGGAAGAATTTCTGGCATTTTATTGCGCCATACAAAATAAGCTTGTGCAGCTTGGCCAACCAGCATGCCACAACCATCGAGTGTTAAACATGTTGGGTTAATCGACTTAACCCATCTAATGAATGCCGTATCATCATTCGCGTAAAACATATCGTATGCGCACTGACACTTTGTAACGTGCTGCTGTGCTATACCTGGCAAGTCTCCAGTTACACTACTTGATGTAGAATTGATAACCACATTATAGTTACTTGCTGGGATATCATTTAAACCACAACCTTGCACATCTATCTCCCCCTTAAAATGACTTGCAAGTGCTTGCGCTTTTTCAACGGTACGGTTGGCTATTGTTAAGCTTTCGATTTGTTCATTCAATAATGGTTGAATGACACCTCTCGCCGCACCACCCGCTCCAATAAGAAGTACTCGCTGACCTTTTAAAGTGACATTATTGGCTAAAAGGTCTTTAACCAGCCCTACACCATCGGTGTTATCACCGAGTAAGCGGCCATCTTCGAGTTGTTTAATGGTATTAACGGCCTCGGCTATTTTTGCTTGTTCTGTTAGTTCATCTACCATGGCAAAAGCCTGCTCTTTAAATGGCAAAGTGACATTAGCCCCTTTACCACCAGCAGCGAAAAACCCAGTGACAGTTTTTTCAAATGCATCTGTTGGTGCTAAAATGGCGCTGTATTCGATTTGCTCGTTTAATGATGCAGCAAATTGTGCGTGTATTGCGGGTGATTTCGAATGTTTGATTGGATTTCCAAAAACCGCGTATTTGTCCATAGTGAAGCAACCTCTTCGCCCTGTAGAGCTTTATTAATATTATGATTAAACGACTTTTTTCTAAATCGAAACCAATGCCTGAAACGCCTACCCCAGAAAAAACACCTTATGAAATTATTGGTGGTGAAGCAGGAGCTCGAGCAATTGCAAATCGATTTTACGACATAATGGCCACTGATGAATACGCCAAACCATTATATGATATGCATCCTCAGCCTTTAGATAGAATTCGCCAAGTATTCTTTGAGTTTTTATCTGGCTGGCTGGGCGGCCCCGACCTATTTGTTGAAAAATATGGTCACCCGATGCTAAGAAAGCGTCACATGCCTTTCCCTATTGATCAAGACTTACGTGACCAATGGATGCATTGTATGAATAAAACGCTCGATATCGAAATTGATAACCCACTACTTCGCGAAGGGTTAAGACAATCTTTATCGCAACTCGCCAGCCATATGATCAATCAAAACTAACTAAGCTTTGCGCTATATCAATGTACGCTTTTTTTAAATAAAGATAATAAATTTTCCTTAATTTAGAAAAAGCGTCGTCGCATGAAATCAATCCAATTTAAAATTTATGCCCTGTTGGCACTGACAGGCGTATTGGTATTATTTGCCAGTATATTCAGCAGCGCCCAGCAACAACATGAATTAGCGCAAGATACCGTTGAAAGTAACATAAAACTGCTTGCCGATAATTACTTTGATTCTATTAACACCATGATGCTAACTGGCACTATGGCTAATCGTGAAATTCTGAGTACTAAATTAAGAAGCCACCCTAATATTGAAGATGCCCATATCATACGTAGTCCAATCGTTAATAAAATTTATGGGTCAGGAAATCCCAACCAGGTTGCGACTAACGATACTGAGCGAAAAGCACTGACAGGTACTGAAACATTATTTATTGATAATCAAAATAGCACGATGACCTATCTGAAGCCTATGTTTGCTCGTAGTGATTATAAAGGCACTAATTGCTTAGGCTGCCATCAAGCGCAGGAAGGTGATGTATTAGGAGTAGTAAAAATTAGTTATTCGTTGGCTGATATTGAGCAAGAAGTATCACAAAACACCTTAATGAATACACTGCTATTAACTGCTATTTTCATTTCTGCATTTTCACTGCTGGCAGTGATGTTTAGAAAAGTATTTATTAAACGCTTGAAAGTCATTAGTCATACTATGCACTTAGCAACCACCAATAAAGATTTAAGCCTCACTGTAGACGACAGCAATAATGACGAACTGAGCTCACTTGCCACCAGCTTTAATCACATGATTGGCGCCTTTAAGGATAATATTGCGCAGGTTTCCCACTCTTCTAAGGTATTGATCCATTCAGCCGAAAGCATTTATGCCTCAGCAGATGCCACGGAACAGGCTATCTTAAAGCAAAAGCAAGGAACAGACTCTGTCGCTGCCGCCATCAATGAACTCGAAAGTTCATCAAGCGAAGTTAAAAACACCACGCATTTTGCTTCTGAGAAATCAGAACACAGTAACCAACTTGCACAGCAAAGCTTGCATGTTGCAGAACACACTGAGCAAAGTATCAATCAACTTGCGGCTGATGTTAGAGCGGCCGCCGAGCAAGTAACTCAATTACAAACCCAAACGTTAGACGTTGGTAAAGTACTTGAGGTGATCAGTAGTATTGCTGAACAAACTAACTTACTTGCGCTCAATGCGGCTATTGAAGCCGCCCGTGCTGGAGAAGCTGGTCGAGGATTTGCCGTTGTTGCCGATGAAGTGCGCACTTTGGCAACCCGCACCCATGACTCAACCGACGAAATTCGCCGCACTATAGACAAATTACAAAGTGAAGCGGCACACACCGTTAATACTATGAATAACTCTTGTGAAGAAGCAGACGAGCGTGCAGTCCAAGTTAAGCAAGTAGCTAAAGCATTACGTGATATTTCTTCACAAATGAGTGAGATAAATCAGCTTAACGTGCAAATTGCTGATGCCACTGAACAGCAAAATTTGGCGGCTGAAGAAATTAACCAAAGCGTTATAGCAATTAGTGATAATGCCGAGCACTCATTAGTCGATGCGCATGAAAACCAAAAAGTCAGTGAAGAGCTGTTGTCGTTAGCACGTTCACTGGATGAGCAAGTAAGGCGCTTTAAATTAAGCTGAATTGCACGTTTTTTATGCAACTGCTAGAGTTGTTATGAGTATTTCATAGTAAATAAGGATGTTTAAATGAAATTTATAACAACTCTTTTAGTCTGCATTGGTATTAGTGCGGCGCTACTATTGACCTATCAGTACAGCGTGAATGATTCCGCTAATCAAATAAGCACTATTAATGAATATATTTATCATGACGATATTCAGCAAATTGCTCAATCACTTCTCAGCCAAGGTAAAACGTCACAAAGCGATAAGCTTGAACAAAGTATTGTTGATGGTTTTGATAAGCTTATTCAGCACCCTGAATATTTTGAAGTGAAACTTGATTTCTATGCCTGTGATATCAGTCAGTGCTTAACACAGGTTAGCGCACCTATTGATACAACATCTGATCAGCTAGAGATATTAAAAGCAGAAGTGCTATTTAGTGTATTGGCAGAGCTGCCTAACAGTGACAGTGTTGCCACCCTAGTTGAGGGTGACAACATAATGTTGATTAGAGTGGTTTCAATACTTGATTAAAGCTGCCACTGGCGTGCAACTAGATCAGATTCTTTGCTATTTAACCAGTCTTGAGGGCGTAAATAGTACTGATACAGCTTAGCCTCTGGGCTGTCTGCAGCTGGTACATAGTTATATTCCCAACGTGCTAGTGGTGGCATCGACATTAAGATAGACTCAGTGCGTCCACCTGTTTGTAAGCCAAATAATGTTCCGCGGTCCCAAACAAGATTAAACTCAACATAACGACCACGACGATACAATTGGAAGTCGCGTTGTTGCTCAGTTATTGGCGTGTCTTTACGGCGCTCAATAATAGGTAGGTAAGCATCTAAATAACCATTTCCTACCGCCTGCATGAAAGCAAAGCTTTGTTCAAAGCCAAGCTCATTTAAATCATCAAAAAATAAGCCACCAACACCACGTGTTTCGTCGCGGTGTTTTAAATAAAAGTAATCATCACACCAGTTTTTATATTTGTCGTAAACCTCTGCACCAAATGGCTGGCATAAATCGCTTGCCACCTGATGCCAATGTTGTACATCTTCAAATACAGGGTAAAAAGGCGTTAAATCAAAACCGCCACCAAACCACCAAATTGGCTCTTCGCCTTCTTTTTCGGCAATAAAGAAACGCACGTTGGCATGGCTAGTTGGAATATGTGGGTTATTAGGATGGATCACTAATGACACACCGCATGCATGAAAGCTACGACCAGCGAGCTCTGGACGATGCGCTGTTGCTGATGCTGGCATTGAAGCACCAAACACATGCGAGTAATTCACCCCACCCTGTTCAATGACATTGCCACCTTGGATAACACGAGTACGGCCACCGCCGCCTTCTGCACGTTGCCAATTATCTTCAACAAACTTTGCTTTGCCGTCGGCACTTTCAAGGCCCTGACAAATTGTATCTTGCAAGGCCATTAAATAGGTTTTAACTTGTTCGAGTAGCTCGCTTTGCATGTTTATCCTCTAAATACTTTTCCGGTCGCTGCGTCTTTGATCACACTTGGTTGGCTGTTGCCACCTAACGGCTCATCAACATAAAAATCTACCGTATCAGCAAATTCGCTTTTCGCTTGTGCGATAGTCATTACCGTTTCTTGACCAGTTAAGTTTGCACTTGTTGAAACCAAAGGCTTACCAAATTGCTGACACAAAGCTTTTACCGTCGGATGATCAGTAACACGCACAGCAATAGTATCAAACTGACCTGTTAACCACTTTGGCGTTTCTTTTGCAGCTGGCATCACCCAAGTGATAGCTCCTGGCCATTGTGAAAAGATATCAGCACGTTTATCCATTGGGATTTTGGCATCATCTACATACTTTAATAACTGGCCATAATTGTCAGCAATTAAAATTAAGCCTTTTTCTACAGGGCGTTGTTTGATGGCTAAAAGCTTTTCAACCGCGGCTTGGTTATCAGGATCGCAACCAAGACCAAAAACAGCTTCGGTTGGATAAACAATCACGCCACCTTGCTGCAAAGCATCAATTGCATTGGTTGGTTGTGCAACAGGATCAGACAAAGAAACTCTCCTAAAAAACGAATTACAAGTACATTAAGACTCGACTAACTTATGCATACACGACTTCTGAGGGCATTGTAACACAACACCTGAAGCTGTTTTCTTTTCGGTCATAATTGGCCAATGACAGGCCGGACACTCGGTCGCCACGGGTTTATAATTAAGTGTATATTTACAACGCGGATAGCTATCACAAGAATAAAAGGTTTTGCCAAACTTATTACTACGCGCAACCAGCTGACCTTTTTTGCATTTAGGGCAAGTAGGTAATTTAGGGGCATCGTCAGGCTCTTCATCATGAGCAATATAATGGCATTCTGGGTAACCAGTACAACCGATAAACATGCCATAACGGCCATTTTTAATTACCAATGGTTTGCCACACTCAGGACAGGCACTGTCTTCGAGAACTTTTATTTGTTGGCTATCATGATGTGCTAAAGAACGGATGTAGTCACACTTGGGGTAACTGGCACAGCCTAAAAATGGGCCTGACTTTGAGTTGCGCATAACCAATTCAGAACCGCATTTAGGGCAAACCTCATACTCTTTTTCGAGTGCATGTTTATCTGCAGAAAAAAGAGAATGGTCGATTTTACTCATAAGATTCCTGTGGGGTTGGCTAATTTTCGCCTAATATACCCAAACTCAACAAAGATACAAGCAAAGTCGAACTAATGTAATACATCCGCTGGTTCGTCAAATATTAAGTCTTCCATTTGCGCGTAAGCTTGCTCTGAGCCCGGCACATTAAATAACACCATAAGGACCACCCACTTTAGATCTTCCAAAGAAATATATGGTTTATCCAAAGCACACAGTCTGTCTATAACCATTTCACGAGTTACGGTGTTAATTACACCAATTTGCTCGATAAACATTAAAAAACCACGACACTCAACACTCAGCATTTGGCATTCACTATCGGTGTAAATACGCATGGCATGTTGTGGCTGGGCATTAAGGTATGGATAGATGTCGCTTTGTTGCAAATCAGCCAGTTGCTCTAACCAATCAAGGGCTTTGTAGATTTCAGGTTTATTGAAGCCAGCACGAACTAACTCATCGGTAAGCTCATTCTCTTCAGTAAAGATTTCAGCTTCACTATGGATATAGTTTTCAAAAAGATACATGAGGATGTCAAACATGTTTATGTCCTCCTAGTCTTATATAACCATCGAGTACTCGTTCGATTTTATCTGCGAGCTCTAAGTCGAGTAACCGAGCTTGTACTTCGTTTACTGGTAATTGGCTTCGCTGTGTTATTTGATCAACACTTGTAACCTCATACCCTATACTTTTGAACACTGGGCAGTCGGGTTCATCTGCAATAGGCTGTTCTATACTATATAGACTGTTTTCACAGAAAAAGCTCACTTCATCAAGAATATCACTAATATTTTCTGTCAATTTAGCGCCTTGCTTAATTAAAAAATGACTTGCTTCTGAAAGTGGACTTTTTATCGAGCCTGGCACTGCAAACACCTCTTTATTCTGCTCAAGCGCATAGCGTACCGTTACCAGTGAGCCACTTTTAATTTGCGCCTCAACAATCAGTACTCCTAATGACAACCCAGAGATAATACGGTTTCGGCGCGGAAAGTTCGCTGCATTAGCAGCCGTGCCAGGTAGGAATTCAGTAACCAACAAGCCCCGCTCTGCAACTTGTTTGATAAGTAAGCTATGGCGTCTTGGATATGCAATATCGATACCCGTGCCAAGTACAGCTATGGTATTGCCAGAGCCCGCTAATGCGCCTTTATGAGCAGCGCCATCAATCCCCATAGCCATACCTGATGTAACTGTCATTCCAACAGAACAAAGTTGATGGGCAAACTCGGCGGCTACTTCAATTCCTGTAGGTGTTGCATTACGGCTACCAACAATAGCTATTTGCGGTGACAGTAATAGTTCCGTGTTACCTAAACAAAACAATAATATAGGAGCGCTGGCTATTTGCTTGAGTAACGGCGGATAGCTGTCATCAAAATAACTAATGACCTTGATTTGCAGCTTAGCTATCTGCGCTTGATAGTGTGCAACTAACTGCCAGTCAGTATTAACTAAGTTATCGGCTTGGCTCTTTGATAAGCCGAGCTGCTGCAGCTCTGAGGTAGTTAATGTAAATAACTCTCCCAGTGGCTGTTTTTGACTTAATGCAAGAAGACTTTTGATCCCAAGCCCTTTACATAAATAAAAGGCAAGCCAATGGGATAGCTTGCCTGAAACCTGTGCCATGCTCCCTCCTTAGAGCGCCCAATTTGTGAGTTAGTTTATAACTGCATAATCTCCAACTCGGATCGGATGCTGATTTTTCACTATCAGTGCATAGCTAACGTTGTCATATACCTTAAACACCATTAGCTCACCGACTTTTTCCTTTGGCATATGCCATACATTACTGTCTTCATCACTTTCAATACCAAAAAGCTCATTTGCATCAGTCATGAACTTCTCTAGGCTGTTAGAATCTTCGCGGTAACGCGGACCATTGCGACCGTCATACACTTCTGGTGATTGACGTTGAATATCAAGTACAAAACCTGGCTTCACTTGGTCAGCACCTAAGTTTAGTACAACAATATCCATGGTACTAAATTCACGCATTTCATTAGCTGCGGCGATAATAGTGCCATCTAAAGCAACTTCTGGGCGCTTCATAGTGAAATAGGCAGGCATCATTTGCCCTTCCATTGCTGGCATTAAGAAGTCATTAGGCTTGATCTCTTGTTTTACCAACTCAACCTTGACAGAGGCAGGTACACCGTTTTCCGCATCACCGCTTCTAAATGCTCGAACAATCGCCACAAGCTCCGCTTTGTTCGCCAGTACTTCATTTGTATTTGGATCGACAAGGTCATTACCTTTACGGTATACACCATAAGCCTCGTTTAGTGTTAAATCACCTTTAACGTAAAGAGTGTGACCAATAGTGTTCATTTTGGTATTAACGCTGGCACCTAAAATATACGGCTTTTGTGCAATAATATCGGCGCTAATTGCTTGTTCATAAGTCAAATATGGACGCAACAATTCGAGAGGCAAAGTCGGCACAGCTTGCTTACCCTTTGGTGTAATTCGCCCTTCAGGAGAGAGCTTTTTATAACGCGGATTTTTAACTAAACGTGGATTTCCGTCTTTATCGTAAATTAAACTGAGCGCATCACCCGGGTATATTAAATGCGGATTCGCGATTTGCGGGTTCATCTGCCACAAATCAGGCCATTGCCAAGGCTGGTCAAGATACACGCCAGAGATATCCCAAAGCGTGTCATCTTTTTTTACAACGTATTGTTTTGGCGCATCTTTTTTAATTGTTAAGACATCAGCAGCTACCGAAAAAGCACAGCTAAAGGCTAACAAAGCCGCAACTAGTGGGTATCTCATTTGGCTTCCTTGAGTTGTTTTTAGATTATTATCGACCAAAACCTGTTAAAGGTGAACACGAATGGCTAAAATAAGAGCATACAATACCCTAAATGAATCACAAGTGTAAAAGGTAACTATGGCTAGGTTAGAAGTTTTGAGATTTCCGGATGAGCGTTTGCGTACAATCGCGAAAGAAGTACCAGAAGTAAACGATGAAGTTCGTCAAATCGTCAAAGACATGCTTGAAACTATGTATGACGAAAACGGTATCGGCTTAGCAGCAACGCAAGTAGATATCCACCAGCGAATTGTGGTGATCGACGTATCTGAAGAGCGCGACCAACCGTTAGTATTAATCAACCCAGAAATCACTAAGAAAGATGGCTCAACAGTCAGTGAAGAAGGCTGTTTATCAGTCCCTTATTCATACGCAAAAGTTGACCGCGCAGAAACTGTTACTGTTAAAGCGCTTAATGAAAATGGTGAAGAATTCAGCTTAGACGCTGACGAGCTATTAGCGATTTGTATTCAGCATGAGCTTGATCACCTTAAAGGCACTCTTTTTATTGATTATCTATCGCCTTTAAAGCGCCAACGTATCCGTAAAAAGCTTGAAAAAGAAGCTAAGCTGGCTGCTAAATCATAAGTTCATCAATAGGAATATCTGTGACACAACCATTACGCATTATTTTTGCTGGTACGCCGGACTTCGCTGCGCGCCATTTACAAGCACTGATTGACTCAGAGCACGACGTTGTTGGTGTTTATAGCCAACCAGATCGCCCTGCGGGCCGAGGTAAAAAGCTAAAAGCCAGTGAAGTTAAAGAGCTAGCACTTGCCCATGACTTACCTGTATTTCAACCGCAATCACTAAAATCTGATGAAGCGCTTGCAGAACTTACAAGCCTAAACGCAGATATCATGATTGTGGTGGCATACGGCTTATTATTACCAAAAGCTATTTTAGATGCTCCGCGCTTAGGGTGCTTAAATGTGCATGGTTCTATTTTACCTCGCTGGCGTGGTGCAGCGCCTATTCAGCGTGCTATTTGGGCTGGCGACCGTGAAACAGGTGTAACAATAATGCAAATGGATGAAGGCTTAGATACAGGCGACATGCTGCATATCAGCCGCTGTCCGATTGATAGTACAGAAACCAGTAGCTCTTTATACAATAAACTAGCTGCGCTAGGTCCTGATGCACTGATTAGTACTATTAATCGCCTTGCTGCAGGTGAAATCACGCCAGAAAAGCAAGATGACACGCAAGCAAATTACGCGAAAAAGTTATCTAAAGATGAAGCCAATATTGATTGGTCAATGGATGCTGAGCAAATTGAGCGTAATATCCGAGCCTTTAACCCATGGCCTGTTTGCTTTACCGAAATGGCAGGACAAACAGTAAAAATTTGGCAGGCAGAAGTTGTATCGCAAAGTGCGCAAGCAGGTGAAATCATTGCTGCTGATAAGCAAGGTATTTTAGTCGCCTGTGGGCAAGGTGCACTTAAAATCACCCTTCTCCAACCACAAGGTAAAAAACCAATGGCTGTTAGTGACTTTCTAAATGGTCGCAGTGATTGGGTTGAACCTGGCTCAGTATTAGGTCAAAGCAATGAGTAATGTAAGAGCACTTGCTGCTGAAACCCTCTACAACGTAGTCGATAAAGGTGCATCACTTAATCAAGAACTACCTTTTGCAAGCCAAGGATTATCACCTAAAGATAAAGCCCTGCTGCAACAGATTTGTTACGGTGTGCTGCGCTATTTACCTAGCCTAGAAAATTATTGCCAGCAACTTTTAGATCAACCGCTAAAAGGCAAGCGCCGTATTTTCCAATTCTTGTTGTATGTGGGTATTTACCAACTTCAACACATGCGTGTACCGCCTCATGCGGCAATCAGCGAAACGGTTAATGCGCTTCAGCAAATGCGCGCTCTTGGTTTAAAAGGCCTTATTAACGCTATTTTACGCAGTTTCCAACGTGAACAAGCTGAGCTTGAAGAAAAAGCACAGCAAATTCCTGTTTGCAAATTTAACCACCCTGGTTGGTTTATCAAACAAGTAACCGCTGCCTACCCTGATAATTGGCAAGAAATCCTTGAGGCGAATCAGCTTCAAGCTCCTATGTGGTTACGAGTAAATCAAGCGCAATACAGCACCCAAGAATACAGTGAGATGCTTAAAGCGAATGATATTGAGCATACCCTCAATGCGAATTTTCCTGATGGTATTAAGCTAGCAAAACCTTGTGATGTATACGCATTACCAGAGTTTGATACTGGCGCTTGCTCAGTACAAGATGCCGCGGCACAATTAGCTGCGCGTTTCCTAGCACCAGAAAATGATGATGTCATTTTAGATGCATGTGCAGCGCCAGGTGGTAAAACGTGCCATATTCTAGAGCTTGCTGATGCCGACGTATTAGCACTTGATAGCGACAGCGAACGCCTAGAACGCGTTAAACAAAACTTAGTGCGTATTGGCTTAACTGCTGATCTACAATGTGCAGATGCATCACAGCCACATATTTGGTGGGATGAACAGCAATTCGACCGTATTTTGCTTGATGTGCCCTGCTCAGCAACGGGCGTAATCCGTCGCCACCCTGATATAAAATGGCTACGTCGTGCATCTGATATTGAAGACCTCGCTAATTTACAAGGCGATATACTAAATAGTATCTGGCCTCTACTTAAGCCTGGTGGTACGTTAGTTTATGCAACCTGCTCTGTATTACCGCAAGAGAACCAACAACAAGTTGCTAAGTTCCTTGCCAATAATCAAAGTGCTGAACACATACCTTTGCATGAAAACGACACCCCAACGATACCTGGCCTACAATTACTGCCTGGTGAAAGTGACGGTTTCTACTACGCAAAGCTAGTTAAAAAACACTAATAAGAACAAGCTATGAAAATAATCATACTCGGTGCCGGACAAGTTGGTGGCACATTGGCAGAAAACCTCGTCGGTGAGCAAAATGAGATCACCGTTGTCGATATCGACGGTAACCGTTTGCGAGAGTTACAAGATAAGTATGACTTACAAGGTGTTACTGGCCACAGTGCTCATCCGGATGTATTGCGTCGTGCAGGTGCCGAAGACGCCGATATGATTATTGCCGTAACCAGTTCTGACGAAGTGAACATGGTTGCTTGCCAAGTGGCCTATAGTATTTTTAATACACCAACCAAAATTGCCCGTATTCGCTCAGAACAATACTTAAAGTATCGTGAGAAGCTATTCCATAACGATGACTTACCTGTTGATCACTACATTGCTCCTGAAGCGTTGGTGACTAAATATATTCGTCGCTTAATCGATTATCCGGGTGCTTTACAAGTATTACAATTCGCTGATGGCATGTTATCGCTGGTTGCGGTGAAAGCGTATTACGGTGGCTTGCTGGTTGGTTATGCACTTTCGGCCTTGAAAGAGCATATTCCGAATGTCGAAACCCGTGTAGCGGCTATTTATCGTCAAGGTAAAGCTATAAAGCCGCTTGGCACAACCGTTATTGAAGCTGACGATGAAGTATTCTTTATCGCAGCAACCAAGCACATTCGAGCAGTAATGAATGAACTTCAAAAACTCGAACGTTCATACAAAAAGATCATGATTGCCGGTGGTGGTAATATCGGTGCGGGTCTTGCTCGTTCACTTGAGAAGAACCACAGCGTTAAACTGCTTGAGCGCAATAAAGAGCGTGCTGCTCAGCTATCTGAAATGCTTGATAACACCGTGGTGTTTTGTGGCGATGCCTCTGATCAAGAGCTGTTATCTGAAGAACATATTGAACAAGTTGATGTATTCATCGCAGTCACTAACGACGATGAAGCAAACATTATGTCTGCGATGCTGGCAAAGCGTATGGGCGCACAAAAGACCATGGTGCTTATTCAGCGTGGCGCTTATGTTGATTTAGTTCAAGGTGGTGAGATTGATATTGCTATATCGCCCCAACAAGCAACAATCTCGGCGCTATTAACACATGTTCGCCGTGGTGACATTGTTAATGTTTATTCGTTACGTAAAGGTGCAGCAGAAGCAATTGAAGCTGTCGCTCATGGTGATGAGCATACTTCTAAAGTTGTTGGCCGAGCAATTGCAGATATCAAGCTACCAGCAGGAACAACTATTGGTGCTATTGTGCGTAACGATGATGTACTGATTGCCCATGACGATACCGTTATTCAGTCTGGTGACCACGTAATCATGTTTTTGATTGATAAAAAGCATATTACGGTTGTTGAAAAGCTGTTTCAGGTAAGTGCGATCTTCTTGTAAACGAGAGCTTATAAACGAAAAAAGCAGCCATAACGGCTGCTTTACGACTCTTGAAGTGAAAGTACCTAACTTTTCAAAAAGATTCTATTGAATCTGTGCGAACTCTTCTTTCGAAAGCTCGCCATTACCATCGCTATCTAGCTTTGGAAATAACTTTTCAAGCTGCATATTTGCAGACGCTTCTTCTTTACTGATCACGCCATCACCGTCGGTGTCAAAAGTTGCAAAGCTTACACCTTGTGCAAAAGCTGCCGATGATGTTGCTAGTGCTAAAATTGCGATTGTTGTGCTTAACTGTTTCATAATAATTACCTTAAAATTTGAAAAGAGTGAAATCCGTTTCTGAGATCCTTGTTTAGTGGAAACTGGTTTATTACGAGTTAATTAGGTTACTCTGCTTCTGAAAACTCTGCTTCAGTAAGAACACCGTCACCATTCACGTCTAAGGTTTTAAACTGCGACATAATTTTTGCATCAACGGCCGCTTCACTTTTACTGATCACGCCGTTACCGTCTACGTCTAAGGTGTCAAAGTCAGTTGCTGCAAAAGCCGCTGAAGAAGATGCAAGTGCGATTAAAGCTAATGTTTTGTTTACTGTTTTCATAATGATATTCCTTCAATATTAAGAGTGTTAGCTGATCGCACTTCCAGTGTTGTCCTCTTTCATGGATTCCCTTATCCACTTAGGCTGTCTTTGGCAGCTCAGAACTAATCAGCTAGATAAACTGGTTTTGCTTAATCACATTAAGCTTTAGAAAATTCTTGTTTCGATAACTCACCGTTACCGTCAGTGTCTAATTCACTGAATTTGCTCATTAGCTCTGCATCAACAGACGCTTCGCTTTGGCTGATAACACCGTTGCCGTCAACATCTAGGGTATCGAAATCACTCATTGCAAATGCTGCTGATGAAGATACAAGTGCCATAAGTGCTAATGTTTTATTTACTGTGTTCATAATGTCATTCCTTCAAAGTGTGTAGTCTTGAGTTAGGAAGTCCTTTTCAATGTGTCCTTACAATGAAATTAAGCTTTAGAGTACTCTTGTTTAGACAGCTCACCATTGCCGTCTGTATCAAGCTCTTTAAATTGGCTCATTAACGTTTCGCTTACTGATGCTTCGCTTTTGCTGATAGCGCCATCGCCATTCACATCGAGTGTGTCAAAATCAGCGGCAAACGCTGCTGATGAGGTTGCAAGAGCTACAAGTGCTAAAGTTTTGTGTAACGTTTTCATAATCACTATTCCTTCAATGTTGTCTCAACTGTGATAGAGGAAATTTTCCTGAATCAGTTTTTCTCTGTGTTCGCTTAGACTATTTCAACTTCGATGCCAAAGTTAAAAAGAATAATAAAATCAGTATCTTGAATTTAACTTTCGAGGATTTATGATGAATAGAGCGATTTATTTGTTGCTGTTTTGCAACAGGCTCAGTGATTGGTTTTACGCTCCCTTTAAAATCAATAAGTTATAAAGATTAAAATGGAGACAATAACGATTA
Source organism: Pseudoalteromonas shioyasakiensis (assembly GCA_013391845.1). Classification (NCBI taxonomy): domain Bacteria; kingdom Pseudomonadati; phylum Pseudomonadota; class Gammaproteobacteria; order Alteromonadales; family Pseudoalteromonadaceae; genus Pseudoalteromonas; species Pseudoalteromonas shioyasakiensis. Next base: position 560,061 of record CP058414.1, on the reverse strand, counting down.
ACTCGGACTAGAAAACAAAAAAATGAGGTGTTCGAAAATAAACTCTATCTGAACAACGAAATTTAAAGAAAAAAACCGAAATTAATTTAACTCATAACACATTGATTTTATTGACTATTTAAATTTATTTATAAATTAACTTTGATATTTATAGGGTTAAATCGTGGAAAATAGCCATTTTGTTGCAAAATGGCGAATTGGTAACCGGAATTAGCTGTCTAATACCGAAAGGTCAATTAAGTGCTCTTTCATAAACGCTTTCATCTCATCTTCACTCGTATCAAGCTGCACACCCAGCATAAAACCACCCGCTCTTTTGCGAACGCTACATACTGTGCCACTAAACTCTCGTTTACTGAGCGTGATTTGACAGCTTTGTCCTTTAAAAGCGGTTAAGTCGTTACTGCTATTAATATCAAACTGCACGCCCGTAAGTGAAATATCTTTAATAAGTCCCGCCAGTGTTTGCTCTGCAATCACTAAGTTTGCAGGGAATAACGTAGGAATACGCGCTTCACTACGCAAGCTATAAAGCTGTACTTGCTGAGGAAAGTCGAGAAAAATTAAGCGATGTGGATGCGATGCCAAGGCGTTTATTTGTTGACGAAAAGCAATCACTTGCCCACCTCCCGCTTCAAGTACGGCGCGTATAACGACCATTACACCGTCTTTAATGACATCACTACTATTCGCTAAACGCTTTGCTGATGGATAGTTAAGAATGATGTACTGATCATTCATCAAACCAATAAATTCTGTTTTTACCCGTTTACTGTCGGTTGGTGTGGTAATTTCAACATCCACCAAGCTACCTGCAGGGATACAGGTTAGTTTCTCAAGATTGCGTTGTTTTTGAGTTTTTGGCACAGTAATGCCTCCACTTCTTGATAATCACCTTGCTTTGGTTAGCCTCGCCAGAAGGTAGGCGTAAACAGTACTAGTAGGGTGAATATTTCTAAACGACCAAATACCATTGCAATAGTAAGTAGCCATTTTGCCGTATCTGAAATCGCCCCGTAATGAGCAGCGACTTCACCTAAACCTGGGCCTAAGTTATTTAAGCAAGCAGCTGTAGCAGAGAATGCACTGATGTTATCCATACCAGTGCCCATCAGCGCCAACATGATAATGACAAACACCAAAGCATACGCAGAGAAGAACCCCCAAACCGCTTCGACAACTTTATCTGGCAGTGCCTTTCGGCCTAATTTAATTGAGTAGATAGCACGAGGATGCACAAGGCGGTTAAGCTCTCGAATGCCTTGCAAGTATAACAAGAACACGCGAACTACTTTCATACCGCCACCGGTAGAACCAGCACAGCCGCCAATAAAGCTTGAAAAGATAAGTAAAATTGGTAAGAACAGTGGCCATGCCGAAAAGTTATCGGTCGCAAAGCCTGCTGTTGTACTCATTGACACAGCTTGAAACATGGCTTGATCAAGAGTCTCATCACCATCCGCATAAATATTATTTGATGACAACACAGTAAAGCAGACAATTACCAATGCTAATTGAATCAATAAAAACACTTTAAATTCCGGGTCTCGTAAATAGGCCCGAATGCTGCGTGACGATACCGCCGCATAGTGAAGCGAGAAGTTAATCGCCGCAATAAGCAAAAACACCACACAAATAAAATTAATTACAGGGCTATCGAACTGCCCCATTGATGCGTCATAAGTAGAAAATCCACCAATCGCGATAGTAGAGAAGGCATGACAAATTGCATCAAACCAATCCATTCCTGCAGCCCAATATGCCAGCGTACAAGCAATGGTAAGCGACACATAGATATACCAAAGATGCTTTGCGGTATCAGCAATACGCGGCGTCATTTTCGAGTCTTTAACCGGACCCGGTGTTTCTGCACGGTATAGCTGCATGCCACCGACGCCTAGCATAGGCAGGACCGCCACCGCGAGTACGATGATCCCCATACCACCTAACCATTGTAATTGTTGGCGGTAAAATAGGACTGATTTAGGTAGGTATTCAATGCCTGTAAGTACGGTGGCCCCTGTGGTTGTTAGCCCTGAGAAAGCTTCAAATACAGAGTCCGCTAGCGAAAGATTAGGTTCTTGTAAGAACACTAAAGGTACCGCTGCGAACGTGCCTAGTACCAACCAGAACAATACGACAATCAGGAAGCCTTCACGAGCTTTTAAATCACCGTGCTCATGGCGGTTTGGGTAATAAGCCGCTAAACCAATCACTACACTAAAAATGAAAGCGAGAACAAATGGCACACCACCACCGTCTTTGTAGATCAAAGACACGAGTGCCGGTGGCACCATAGTGATACTAAATAACGCCACCAGCTGGCCGAGAATTTTTATTATGGTACGAAATTGCATCTAGGCGTATCGCTTTCTTATTAATTGTTTAGCTAATACAGTTTATTGTCTTACAGCCTTAATTGTAAGTAAACGCAATGTATTATTTTTAGATTTCAAACTTTTCTGACTTTTAGGCTAACTGCACCGTAAGTCAGTTCATGAATATCATCAACCGCTTGCTCCGCCTGACGACTATCGATTTCGATTTGCCAAGTGATGTTTTCTGCAAACTGTTTTTCGATATGAAGCACCTGGTACTGATTTTTTAATAGCTGCTCTATAGCCCCTTGTACGCTGTAATCACTTTGGCCTATCAGCTCAACACTAGGTACTTTGGTAATAGTTTTAAGCTCACGCATCGCATTATTTAAACTACCACCGTAGGCGCGCACAAGCCCACCGGTACCGAGCTTAATGCCACCGAAATAACGGGTTACAACCGCTGTAATTTCACCAATACCAGATCCAGTTAGTACATTTAGCATTGGCTTGCCGGCAGTGCCATTAGGCTCCCCATCATCCGAAAAGCCATATACATGGCTACCACCGGGGTTACCTGCAACATGCGCCCAGCAATTATGACGAGCATCGCTGTATTTATCTTGAATCTCTTTGATAAAGGCTTTTGCTGCCGCAAGATCTGGGGTGTGGGCAATATGCACAATAAAGGTGCTTTTTTTGATTTCTTCTTGGTAAAAAACCGGCTCAGCCGGATATTGGTATTCAGACATAATTGCTTATCTAAAAAAATGGGGCCTAATGGCCCCGATATTCACTAACCTTAATCGTTAATCTAAGTGTAGATCACGGGTCATGTTTTCTAGGCTATCTTCATGAACGATGATGTTATCTTCAATACGGATACCGCCGAATGGCTTAAGCGCTTCAACTTTTTCCCAGTTAATGAACTGCTTGTTGTCTGTTTGCGCAAGGTCACCTAATAATGAGTCGATAAAGTATAAACCAGGTTCAATAGTAAATACTTGGTTCTTTTCAATTAATCGAGTACAACGAAGGAATGGATGACCTTCTGGCGGAGCTTGGTGTGCACCAGTATCATCAGCCATAAAGCCACCCATATCGTGTACTTGTAAGCCAAGGTGATGACCAAGACCATGCGGGAAGAAAGTAGAAGTAATACCGCGTTCAACAATTTCAGCTGCTGGTAATTTCACAATATTAAAGTCGCTTAGCACTTGCGCTACACGCTGGTGGCAATCTAAATGCAATTCACCATATAACAAGCCAGGCTTTAATGCTTTACCTAAAGCGATTTGATGCTCTGTCATTACTTTAATTAAATCGCTAAATTCACCCGACTTTTTAAAGTCATAAGTACGCGTGATATCAGCCGCATAGCCATTAAAGTTCGCACCAGCATCAATAAGAAAAGAATGATGTGAATGCGGCGCTTTAGGCTCAAAATGCGTGTAGTGTAAAATTGCACAGTTTTCATTTAGCGCAACGATATTACCGTAAGGCATTTCGTTTTCACTCTGACGCGTTGCCATGAGGTAAGCTTGCTGAATATCAAACTCTGAACCACCAGCAAAAAAAGTATCACGTGCAGCTTTGTGGCCATCTACCGCGATTCGGTTAGCTTGACGTAAACACTCAAGCTCGTACTGGGTTTTATAAGCGCGATGAAAGTGTAGGTAATTCATTACTGGCTCTGGGTTCATAATGCTAAAGCCCAGCGCTTGTGCTACTTCTAGGTATTCACCGATATAGGCAAATTTTTCTTTATCATAAGGAAGCAGCTTTTCGACCTGATCTGGCTGTACTAATAATTCAATATCAAAATACTCAGCCCAAAAATCACGCGGTTCGTCAGGCACTTTATGCCAAAAGTCCACAGGACGATAAAAAATCAGCTTTGGCTTAGATGCACCATCAACCACAATCCAGCAATGTGGGTTGTCGATTACTGGTAACCAAGCTTTAAATTGCGGATTCACCTTAAACGGATAATACATGTCATCTAAAAACTGACGTTTAGCCTGACCTGAGTGAATTACTAACCCTTCTAAACCTTCACGCTCTGTGATTGTACGAGTGCGTTGTTGCAAGGTTGCAATATGTTCGGCGTATAACACCGCTAATTTATCCATAGTAAACCCATCTTTAGTAAATTTAACTTGTTAGCAGTCTAACATAGCCAGCACTATCCCCCAACTGAGGAAGGATAGTGTGACACATCTTGTTTAACCACCCATCGACATATCTAGGATCGGTGCCAATACATTGCCGTCACGACCTAATCGAGTATGATAAACCTGTCTGTAGGCAAACACATTCTTAACGTAGTTTCGTGTTTCGGTATAAGGAATTAACTCTATCCACAGTTCAGCTGGCATTGCTTGCTCTGGGATCCAGCGTTTAATGCGATGATAACCTGCATTGTAAGAAGCCGTAGCAAGGATTTCATTGCCATGATTTTTCTTTTTCAAATACTGCAAATATTCACTACCTAGACGTATATTAGTACGAGGCTGATATAACTGCCTGCGTGACACTGTACTCTTATTCATATACTTAGCAGTACTTGGTAACAACTGCATCAAACCATGAGCATTGGCATGAGAGCGTGCATCTGGCGCAAAAGAGCTTTCTCGACGCGAGATAGCGATACTCCAAGCAACATCGATATGGCTGCGGTTGCTATAAGTGGCAAACACATCTTTAAACGCAAATGGGAAACGTAAATCGACATAATCCCACTCTTTTATTTGCGCCAAGGTATAAATAGTGCTGTCGTACCAATCTAGCTCAGCAGCAAGTAAAGACGCAGCAAGCTTTTCTTCTTTAGTAGATGTATCCGTTAAATAATTCCATTCACGACGCGCAGATGTATAACGCTCAAGCTCATACAAGGCGCGAGCTCGCTTAAAACCAGGGGCATTTGCCACTTCAAGCTTAAGCTTATTACTAATATTGATATCTTTGTTATTTAAACTAACCGGAATACCCAAGCGTGCAGATGCTAAAAAGCCGTAATAATCACGCTCTTTAGCCACCGTTTGCCAAATTTCACGAGCTCGCTCGACGTCACCACGTTGATTTAAGCTATATGCCAACCAATATTGTTGACCCAAACTCAGGTTTTCTTTACCCGTGAAAAACGCCACAATGCCAGACCAATCTTGTCTCTCTAGCATGTTCCCTAGCTGCCATTGCATTAGTTTACGAGTTTGGCGCTCTTTAGGTACTTTGTTTAACCAAAAGCGTGCTTGTTGATGACCGCTCGAGGCAAGCGAAAGCGCAAAGCTGTAGTAAACATCGGCTTTTTGCTCGTCGGTGTAATCGAACATAGCTTCGAGCTTTTCCCAAGCTCGTAATGCCAAATCTTTATCTCGCCATACTAAGCGCTTAACCCCATAGAGTGCAATTTGTCCTTCTTTAGTCGACTTTTTCTTGTAGCGATAAAGACCCGCAGCAGCACTTGGGTCTCTTCGTACCTTTAAATATAAATCAGCTAAATATTGATCAGCCCGAGGCAATAATGTTTTTAAGTAAGGAATTAAGCTTGATGAGCCCCCTTCAGCGGCCAGACTAATACGCTGCCAAACTCGCTCTTGGGTTTGGTAACCCTTTTTCTTCCACAGCGAGAATAATCCATCACACTCTTTTGGCTGTGACTCCCCAACAACCCATAAATCAGTAACTTGGTTCATTATGGCTTTTTCAGGTGCCCCCAAGTCCAATTGAAAGCTTAAGTAAGGGCACGTTAATTCGTTATTGCTCGTTTCGCGATAATTTCGAATATATGCAGCTTTCTTGTTGTACTTTTTTAAGTAATTAAGCCATGCCTTTCGTACAGGCCACTCTAGTGGCGTGTTTTGATAAATATTAAGATAGTTCTCTATTTCCGTTTGGTGTTTAAGGCTTGGGTTGCGTTGCCAATATGCCTTTTCGACATAAGGTTTCAACGGATGATCAAGTCCATTTGCTGCCTCTTTCATGTCTTGATAATCACCGTAACGCGCCTTTTTTTCTGCTTTTAAAAAAGCGTCATGTTTATCGTTGGCTTCAGCTGCAAAAAAAGGAAAAAGTAATGCGGCAGCTGTCCAACCAAGGAGTTGTTTTTTCATGATGACCTTTAACAAAAATTAAAGAATTAATAACAAAAAACTTCTGCTACACCTTAGCACCAAACCAGCTATATTTTAACCAATCGCGATAAAGCGCAGTAAATTTTTCGTTGCATTTTCATTTTAAAGCAAGCACACTGATTGAAATGCAAACTCATCGTACCAGTCTTAGTTAATAAACTAGGGAGAATAATAATGTTATATAAAAGCGATTCATTTGAAGTTGCTTTCATCAAGGACAACATCGCCGAGTTTAAGTTCTGTGCAGACGGCTCAGTAAATAAACTTTCGCAGCAAACCTTGCAAGATTGCGCTTTAGCATTAAAAGAATTGGCAACAAACTCAGATATCAAAGGCATGGTGTTCACCAGCGATAAAGATCATTTCATTATCGGTGCCGATATTTTCGAATTTTTACCTACTTTCACTAAACCTCAAGAAGAACTAGTTGCATGGATCAAAAATGCAACTGATGTTTTTGACGCAATTGAAGATTTACCTTTCCCAACCCTAAGTGCGGTAAACGGCATGGCGCTTGGTGGTGGATGTGAGTGGGCACTTGCTACCGATTATCGCGTTGCTAGCTCTAACGCTAAAATTGGCCTACCAGAAGTTAAATTAGGCATTATGCCTGGTTTTGGTGGCACAGTTCGCCTGCCACGCCTTATTGGCGCTGATAATGCGATGACATGGATCACTACAGGTAAAGAAAACCGTGCTGCGGATGCCCTAAAAGTAGGTGCGTTTGACGCGGTAGTTAGTGCTGACAAACTTTTAGAGTCAAGTATTGCAACACTTGAGCAAGCAATTGCTGGCAAGCTAGATTGGCAAGCAAAACGACAAGTAAAATTACAGCCACTGAAAATGAACCGTGTTGAGCAAGGTATGAGCTTTGCTATGGCAGAAGGTATGGTAATGGGTCAGACAAAAGGTCATTACCCAGCACCTGTTATGGCTGTAAAAACAATCAAAGCTGCTGCAAACTGTGAACGCGCTGAAGCAATGGCTATTGAAAACGCTAACTTTGCTAAACTTGCAGCAACAAGCGAAGCTGCCGCGCAAACCGGTATTTTCTTAGCTGACCAATACATTAAAGGTAAAGCGAAGAAGCAAGCTAAACACAGTGGGCTTGAGATCAAACAAGCAGCTGTATTAGGTGCAGGTATTATGGGTGGCGGTATTGCTTACCAGTCTGCTTATAAAGGCACACCTATTATCATGAAAGACATCAACCAAGATGCACTTGATTTAGGTATGGGCGAAGCATCTAAGCTACTAGGTAAGAAAGTACAACGTGGCCATATGGCGATGGATAAGATGGTTGCCACCTTAGGCAAGATCAAACCAACGTTAAATGATGCAGACCTACAAAGTGCTGATATCGTTGTTGAAGCCGTGGTTGAAAACCCTAAAGTGAAGCAAGCTGTTCTTGCGGGTCTTGAAAAAGACTTACCAGCAGGCACTATCCTAACTTCAAATACGTCAACTATTCGTATTGACGAGTTAGCATCTGCACTTGAAAAACCAGAAAACTTCTGTGGTATGCACTTCTTTAACCCTGTGCCAAAAATGCCATTAGTAGAAATCATCCGTGGTGAAAAAACTTCAGAAGCAACAATTAATGCAGTTGTTGATTACGCATTAAAACTTGGTAAATCACCTATCGTTGTAAACGACTGCCCTGGTTTCTTTGTTAACCGCGTACTATTCCCTTACTTTGCAGGTTTCAGCAAACTTGTTGTTGAAGGTGCTGACTTTACTAAAGTTGATAAAGTAATGGAAAATGTATTTGGTTGGCCAATGGGTCCTGCATATCTACTTGATGTTGTAGGTATCGATACAGCTTACCACTGTACTGGTGTAATGGCTGACGGCTTCCCTGAGCGTATGGCTCGCCAAGATAAAGACCCTGTTACTGTATTTGCAAACGAAAAACGCTTTGGTCAGAAAAATGGTGCTGGTTTCTACCAATACGCGCCGGACCGTCGTGGTCGCCTGAAAAAAGCAAAAGATGCAACAGCAACTGAGCTACTAAGTGCTATCACTGATGCACCTAAAGATTTCGACAAACAAGAAATCATTGACCGTTGTATGATTCCTATGATCAACGAAGTACTACTTTGTTTACAAGAAGGTATCGTAGCGTCACCACAAGAAGCTGACATGGCGCTAATTTACGGCATTGGTTTCCCTCCATTTAGAGGCGGTGCATTCCGTTACTTAGATCAAACTGGTTTAGCGAACTTTGTTGCAACAGCTGACAAGTACGCTCACTTAGGTGCGATTTACCAAGTATCAGATGAAACTCGCAAGTGGGCCGAAGAAGGCCGTGTATTCTATAAGGTGGAAGGATAAGAAACATGAATAATCCAGTAATCGTAGATTGTATCCGCACACCAATGGGTCGTTCAAAGAACGGCGTATTCAAAAACAAGCGTGCGGAAGATTTAAGTGCTCACTTAATGAAAGGTTTGTTAGACCGTAACCCAGCCGTTGATCCAGCATCAATTGATGATATTTACTGGGGCTGTGTTCAACAAACGTTAGAGCAAGGTTTCAACATTGCTCGTAATGCGGCATTACTAGCCGGTATCCCTCACTCTGTACCAGCGGTAACGGTTAACCGTTTATGTGGTTCATCAATGCAAGCATTACATGATGCAGCACGCGCTATTATGACTGGCGCTGGCGATACCTACATCATTGGTGGTGTTGAACACATGGGTCACGTACCTATGACTCATGGTAATGATTTTCACCCAGGTTTATCAACGTCTGTAGCACAAGCTGCTGGCGTAATGGGTTTAACTGCTGAATACCTTGCAACGCTTCACGGCATTAGCCGTCAGCAGCAAGACGAATTTGCTTACCGTTCACACCAACGTGCACACGCTGCAACAGTTGAAGGTCGTTTCCGCCGTGAAATCCTAGCAATGGAAGGTCACGATGCAGATGGTTCTTTAATCTTAGTTGAAGACGATGAAGTAATTCGTCCTGAGACGACTGTTGAAGGCTTATCGCAACTACGCCCTGTATTCAATCCAGCATCAGGTAGCGTAACTGCAGGTACTTCATCTGCACTTTCTGACGGCGCGTCAGCAATGCTTGTAATGAGCGAAGAGAAAGCAAAAGAACTTGGTTTACCAATTCGTGCGCGTATTAAATCAATGGCTGTTGCAGGTTGCGATCCATCAATTATGGGTTATGGTCCTGTTCCGGCATCGCAAAAAGCACTTCAACAAGCAGGTATCACAATTGACGATATCGATGTTGCAGAGCTGAACGAAGCATTCGCAGCACAATCTCTACCAGTATTAAAAGACCTAGGTCTGATGGATGTGGTAGATGAAAAAGTTAACCTAAATGGTGGTGCAATTGCACTTGGTCACCCACTAGGTTGTTCTGGTTCACGTATTAGCACAACGCTTGTTCACCTAATGGAAGACAAGAACGCTAAATACGGTCTAGCAACTATGTGTATTGGTTTAGGTCAAGGTATTGCAACTGTATTTGAGCGCGTAGAGTAACGAGCTCACACCAAACATCTTGGTGATAAAAAGGCGCACTGATTTGCTCAGTGCGCCTTTTTTATTTGCTTTGCTTTAGGTTATTGAAACAGGCGGCAATAGAAAGTTAAAATAGCCGCTTATTAATTGTCTCTTTCATTCAAAAGGTCAGCCATGAGTTTTGATAATCCCGATCACCAATTAGATGCACTTGGCCTTCGTTGTCCAGAACCTGTCATGATGGTGCGTGGCGCAGTGCGTAAAATGAAAGATGGTGAAACATTGCTTATCATCGCCGATGACCCATCAACTACCCGTGATATTCCAAGCTTTTGTACTTTTATGGATCATACTCTAGTGGCTAAAGATGTAGAGCAAGCACCGTATCGATACTTGGTGAAGAAAGGGCTATAACGAGTTACGTTAAACTATTAAAATTAAGAGTGAGCATTAAATCAATATCATATGCTCACTCAATCGGCTTCAAACTGACAGCTGAAAGCTTAGAGCTTTACTTTCGGGTTACCGTCACTTTTGGTTGATTACTGTTACGATAATCAAAACTCACTACATACATACCTTTTGCAGCGGGTTTAAAGCTGAAATAATTGTAGATAGTATTACAGTCGGCATTGGCAGCTTGGCCTAAAACCAATGATTGCCCTGCAGGGTCCATATCACTGTAACCGCAGTTATAGCCTTCGCTAAAATCAGCATCCGCTATTTTGAATTCATAAACCTTACCAGGTGTTGAAAACTTAACTTCGGTTTGGAATATACCTGGTGCAACTTGCTCTAATTGATACTGAGGTTCGGCATCCCACAAGGTAAAGTCACCACGTAAATACATAGTACGGTCAAGGTCTTTGCTTGGCAGAATATCATCGATGCTTGGCATTTGCATTTGGCTAGAACAGGCTGTTAATAAGCCTGCTAATGCTAAAGTAATTACACGTTTCATTACTATTCCTTATGCTACAAAAAAGCCAGCACTGAGCTGGCTTTTATTAATTGGCTACTGCTTACTTCTGAAGTACAGAGATATCAGCAATATCTAAAAACAGGCGGCTTAGTTGGCTTAACAATGCTAAACGGTTTTGTTTAACTGCTTCGTCACCGGCCATTACCATGACATTATCGAAGAAATTATCAACACTCTCACGGATACCCGCAAGTTGTGACAATGCTTCTTGGTAATCACCATTTGCATATAGAGGTGCAAGCTCAGTTGCAAACTTCGCAACATGCGACGCTAATACTTTTTCTGCATCATCGCTTAATAGGCTCTCATTTACATCACCTTGTGTTGTGATGTCATTCTTAGCCAGAATATTGCTTACGCGTTTATTTGCTGCTGCAAGCGCTTCTGCAGCCTCTAATGTACGGAAGTGACTTACCGCTTTAACACGACGGTCAAAATCAACTGGTTTAGTTGGACGACGAGCTAGCACAGCTTGGATCACATCAACTTCGATACCTTCATCTTGGTACCATGCGCGGAAACGACCTAGCATAAACTCAAACACATCTGTTGATACGTTTAGGTTTGTTAGCTTCTCGCCGAATAGCGTTTGTGACTTAGCAACTAGATCTAAGATATCTAGCGGTAATGATTTTTCAACCATGATGCGTAATGCACCAATCGCTGCACGGCGAAGTGCAAATGGGTCTTTGTCGCCTTTTGGCGCTTGACCAATACCAAAAATACCCACCAGCGTATCAAACTTATCAGCAATTGCTACTGCACAGCTGATCACATTGGTTGGTAAATTATCACCCGCGAAGCGAGGCATATATTGTTCATTTTGCGCTAGTGCAACTTCTTCGGCTTCACCGTCGTGACGAGCATAATGCATACCCATTACACCTTGTACGTCGGTAAACTCCATCACCATTTCGGTCATTAAGTCTGTTTTACTTAATAAACCTGCACGCTTAGCCAGCTCGGCATCGGCACCTAATTGCTCCGCAATGTAACCTGCAAGTTCACTGATACGCTCAGATTTGTCTTTTAACGTACCCAATTGCTTTTGGAATAAAACAGTATCAAGCGATTCTAAACGGCTCTCTAGCGTTTTCTTCTTATCAGTTTCATAGAAGAATTGCGCATCAGCTAAACGTGGACGAACCACCTTTTCGTTACCAGCAATTACCACGCTTGGATCTTTACTTTCGATATTAGAAACAAATAGGAACTTGTTAAGTAAGTTGCCGTCTTGGTCTAATAACGGGAAGTATTTTTGGTCGTCCTTCATAGTATAGATAAGCGCTTCTGAAGGGACATCTAAGAAGGCTTCTTCAAATGTTGCTGTTAATGTTACTGGCCACTCAACAAGAGATGTTACTTCTTCCAGTAAGTCTTCATCCATCGCTACTTTTGCATTTACAGCTGTTGCTGCAGCTTCAATCTGTTCACGAATTTGTGCTTTACGTGTTTCGAAGTCAGCGACAACATAAGCAGATTTAAGAACATCAAACACGTCATCTGCGTGGTTAATTGTTACTTTTTCTGGATGATGGAAACGGTGACCTTGTAATTGGTTGCCAACTTGCTTACCAAGGATTTCACCTTCGATTAGCGTGCTACCAAATAAAATAGTCGCAGTGTGCACTGGGCGGATAAATTGTGTTTTATTTGCACCCCAACGCATTGGTTTAGGGATAGGTAATTTAGCAAGCGCTTTGTTTACAGCATCGCTCATAAGCGAGGTAGTTGCTTGACCTTCAACCTGTGCTTTGTGTAATAACCAAGCACCTTTATCTGTTTCTAGCGTTTGTGCGTCGCTTACATCGATGCCACAACCACGAGCCCAACCCATTGCGGCTTTAGTTGGGTTGCCATCTGCGTCAAAAGCCGCTGCTACTGCAGGGCCGCGCTTTTCTACAACCTTATCACTTTGTTTAGCTTCAAGTGCAGTAACACGTAAACCTAAACGACGTGGTGATGCGTACCAATTAACGCCTTGATGAGCTAATTCTAAGCTTGCAAGCTCAGCTGCTAAGTTCTCAGCAAACGACTCAGCAAGTTTACGAAGTGCTTTCGGTGGCAACTCTTCAGTGCCAATTTCTACTAATAAATTTTCTGCTGACATGCTAATTCTTAATCCTTACAAAGCGGGAAACCAAGAGCTTCACGGGCATCATAGTAACTTTGCGCACATGCTTTAGATAAAGCACGAACACGTAAGATATAACGTTGACGTTCTGTTACTGAGATAGCGTGACGAGCGTCTAATAAGTTAAACGCATGTGATGCTTTCATTACTTGCTCATAAGCTGGTAATGGTAAGCCTGCTTCAATTAGCTTTTCGCTTTCTTTTTCACAGTGATCAAACTGTGCAAATAAGAACTCAACATCCGCTTGTTCGAAGTTATAAGCCGATTGCTCTACTTCATTTTGATGGAATACATCACCGTATGTGACACGACCCATAGGACCATCTGCCCATACAAGGTCATAGATGCTATCTACGCCCTGAATGTACATTGCTAAACGCTCAAGACCATACGTGATCTCACCTGTTACTGGTGAGCACTCTAGGCCACCTACTTGTTGGAAGTAAGTGAACTGCGTCACTTCCATGCCGTTCAACCAGATTTCCCAACCTAGACCCCAAGCACCTAATGTAGGCGACTCCCAGTTGTCTTCTACGAAGCGAACTTCGTCAGTTAGCGTATCGATACCTACCGCAGCTAAAGAGCCTAAATAGAGCTCTTGGATGTTCTCTGGTGATGGTTTTAATACTACTTGGAATTGGTAGTAATGTTGTAAGCGGTTTGGGTTTTCACCATAACGACCATCAGTTGGACGACGGCATGGTTGAACATACGCGCTCGACATTGGCTCTGGACCAATCGACTTTAAGAAAGTTAACGGATGAAATGTCCCTGCTCCCACTTCCATATCGAGTGGTTGAGCAATCACACAGCCTTGCTGTGCCCAATAGTCCTGTAAAGCCAGGATCAAACCTTGGAAGGTTTTAACGTCATATTTTTGCATATTTGGCTTATAGTATCTGGTGCGTTTAGTCTGAAAATTGCTCTCAGTATACCTTGTGTGCAGTAAGGTTTTAAGCAGTTTGTGCTTTTTCAGCAATAAAAAAAGGAGCCAGTTGGCTCCTTTTTAATTATCAATTCTAACTTTACACGTCTAAGTTAACTACACGTAGTGCATTCGTTTCAATGAAGTCACGACGGGGTTCAACTTGGTCACCCATTAGTGTCGCGAACAATTGGTCAGCTGCAACCGCATCTTCAATTGTTACTTTCAACATACGACGTGCGCCTGGGTCCATGGTGGTTTCCCAAAGTTGATCTGGGTTCATCTCACCTAGTCCTTTATAGCGTTGGATATAAAGGCCACGTTTCGATTCACTAATTAACCACTCTAATGCATCAACAAAGTTATCAACAGCATGAGTTTTCTCACCACGTTGAATATATGCGCCTTCTTCAAGTAAGTTAGCAATGTTAACACCTGTCGCTGCAATGCGTTTGTAGTCACGAGATGTAATGAAGTCGAAGTTCAATACATGCGCTTTGTCCACACCATGTTGGCGAATATTCACAACAGGATAATACATGTTGCGTTCTGTATCGTGCTCAGTGCTCGCGTGGAAAATAGTTGCATCTTCATCGCGTGCAATTAAGTCTTCAACAAGCGTGTTAGTCCACTCTTTTACTTTTGCTTCATTTGCTAAATCAGCTTCTGTAATTTCGCTTTGATAGATTAAACGTTCCATAACCGAATTTGGATATTTACGTTTTAAACGTTCAATTACTTTTACTGTATTTTGATAATCGTGAACAATTCTTTCTAATTCTTCACCTTCAAGTGCAGTTGCACCTTCACTCGTATACAGTGCAGCATTGTTCAATGCTAATGACGTTAGGTAATCAACAAGCGCTGGGTCATCTTTAATGTAGCGTTCTTGCTTACCTTTTTTCACTTTATAAAGTGGTGGTTGCGCAATATAGATAAAGCCTTTTTCTACAATCTCTGGCATTTGACGGTAGAAGAAAGTCAGTAGCAAGGTACGAATGTGAGAACCATCCACGTCCGCATCGGTCATAATAATGATACGATGATAACGAAGCTTTTCTGGGTCATATTCATCACGACCAATACCACAACCTAATGCTGTGATTAATGTCGCTACTTCTTGCGAAGAAAGCATCTTATCAAAGCGTGCTTTTTCAACGTTAAGAATTTTACCTTTAAGTGGCAAGATAGCTTGATTTTTGCGGTTACGACCCTGCTTAGCTGAACCACCTGCAGAGTCACCCTCCACTATGTATAGTTCTGAAAGTGCTGGATCTTTTTCTTGGCAATCAGCCAATTTACCTGGTAAACCGGCTAAATCCATTGCGCCTTTACGACGTGTCATTTCACGCGCTTTACGAGCTGCTTCACGAGCACGTGCTGCATCAATGATTTTGCCAACAACAGTTTTAGCATCAACAGGATTTTCTAATAAGAACTCTGTTAGTTTTTCTGCCATTGCTTGCTCTACAGCAGATTTCACTTCACTTGATACTAGTTTATCTTTAGTTTGTGATGAGAACTTAGGATCAGGTACTTTAACACTTACAACTGCAGTTAAGCCTTCACGAGCGTCATCACCCGTTGCATTGCTTGTTGTTTTCGCTTTTTTGTTAAAGCCTTCTTTTTCCATGTAGTTATTTAGCGTACGCGTTAATGCGGCTCTAAAGCCAGCTAAGTGCGTACCACCATCACGTTGTGGAATGTTGTTTGTAAAACAATAAATGCTTTCTTGGAAACCATCGTTCCACTGCATTGATACTTCTACACTAATACCGTCTTCTTCACGCTCATGAGTAAAGTGGAAAACACTTTTATGTACAGGTGTTTTGTTACGGTTTAGATATTCTACGAATGCCTGAATACCACCTTCATATTTAAAGTGGTCATTTTTAGCTTCTTCACGCTCATCGGTAAGAATGATACTTACACCAGAGTTTAAGAACGAAAGCTCACGCAAACGCTTTGCTAAAATATCGTAGTGGAAGTTTAAGTCAGTGAATGTTTCACCGCTTGGCCAAAAACGTAATTCAGTACCGGTGTCAGTTGCATCACCAATTACAGCTAATGGTGCATCTGGTACACCCATAGTATAAGTTTGTTGGTGAATTTTGCCTTCACGACGAATTGTCAGTTGTAGTTTTTCTGATAGCGCATTTACAACCGAAACACCTACACCGTGTAAGCCACCCGATACTTTATATGAGTTATCATCGAACTTACCACCAGCGTGAAGTACCGTCATGATAACTTCAGCCGCAGAAACACCTTCTTCTTCGTGAATAGATGTAGGAATACCACGACCGTTATCTCTTACAGAGACTGAACCGTCTAAGTGAATCGTTACAAAAATATCATCACAATGACCAGCTAAGGCTTCATCGATAGAGTTATCAACAACCTCAAACACCATGTGGTGTAGGCCTGTACCGTCATCGGTGTCCCCTATATACATTCCTGGACGCTTTCTTACTGCGTCTAATCCTTTAAGTACTTTAATACTCGACGAATCGTAATTCTCAGACATGGTTAATCCCACTTATCTTGTTATTAGGTTGCCATGTTTCACGTGGAACATTTTTAGTTCTCGTTGCATGGGTTCCACCACAGCAGAAATACTTTCAGATAAAATTGATGAGATAAAAAGTTGCGAATCGCAATGAGTCAAAAGCTGACCCACTTTTTCTTTTGTATCTTCACCCAGTTTCTGAAGGTAAGTCATCTATTAGCAATATAGATTGCTTATCTGTTTCTGACTCAATTAAGCTATTTTGCGTTACTTTTAACGCATAAAGCAAGAGCTTCAATTGACCACGAGAAAATGTATTTTCTACACTGTTACCAGAAACACTAAAACTAAAATCAGCTTTATGCGGCCCCTTACTTGTGAAACCTTGTTTGGCATCACGTTCAAAGCTTTGCTCAAGCGCCTCTGAGAGCGTTTCACTCTCTTTCCAGCCCGCATGAAAGTTAATTTCTAAATCGCTTACAAGCGTTAATTCTGCACACATTTTATCAAAAAACTGCTGCTTAAACCTACTTATATACGCGATTCTTAAATTATTTATTTGTTCAGCTAGTCTAACAAATTCTTTATCCCAAAACTTGATCTGTTCGAAATAATCTCGAGGTTTACTTTTTAATAAAGCATTACGTTGTTTCAGTACTTTATTAAAGGACTGCCATAAATAAAAAAAGTCATGTTCCACGTGGAACAATCCTAAATCGAGAAATTTTCTACGCTCTTTTGGGCCACCAAAAAACAATGAATAGCTTTCAGGTGTAATAACTTGCACCGGTACTAGCTGCGCTAATTCAGAAATTTTACGGCTCGTTTTTCCCTGAATCTTTAAAGATGTTTCACCCGCTTGGTTTTTACTAATACCAATTGGGATAGACAAGTCGTGTAGTGCTTTTCGACCATGTATCACAAACTTGTCTTGTTGATGCTGAATGATATTTTTATGTTTGGCGGTACGAAATGATTTACCGTGAGAAAGGAAATAAATCGCCTCAAGGAGACTAGTTTTTCCGCTGCCATTTTCGCCGTAGATAATGTTTATGCCATTAACCGGCTCAAGTGTCAGCGCCTCAATATTCCGAAAATTATTGAGGCTTAAATGACTTAAACTCATATAAGCTTATAGGCGCATCGGCATAACAACGTACATAGCTTCTTCGTCACCCGCACCTTCAATTAGCGCACTGCTATTAGAATCTGCAAGCGTAAACGTAACATCTTCTGTTTTTAATGTATTAAGTACATCAAGGACATAAGAAACGTTAAAGCCAATTTCAAGTTCGCCGCCTTGGTACATTACTTCAACGACCTCTTCAGCTTGTTCTTGCTCAGGGTTGTTTGCTGTAATTTTTAATAAACCTTCAGACAGGTTTAAACGTACGCCACGGAACTTTTCATTCGATAAAATAGACACTCGCTGAAAAGCACTACGTAGCCATTCACGGTTAGCAGTAATCACCTTGTCACCACCACGCGGCAATACTCGACGATAATCAGGGAAACGACCATCAACTAGTTTACTGGTAAACGTAAATTCAGTATCAATAATACGAATATGATTAGCACCGAATTGAATGGTAACTAGCTCATCATCAGCCACCATTAGGCGCATAATTTCTTGTACACCTTTACGTGGAATAATTAACTGACGTTGCGTATTTAATGATTGCGGTAATTGCTTTTGTGCAATCGCCAAACGGTGACCATCTGTAGCCACTGTTTTAATATCTGCGTTATCAACTTCAAAAGACATACCGTTTAAATAATAACGTACGTCTTGATTCGCCATAGAAAAATGCGTGCTTTCTAAAAGCTTGCGTAACTCTAAACGCGTTAGTTGAAATTCAACTTCACCATCCCACTGCTCAAGATTCGGAAAATCTTCAGCGGCAAGCGTTGTTAAAGAAAAACGGCTTTTACCACTGGTCAGTAGTAACTGATGATCTTGGCTACTTAACGTAAGGTCTGAGCCATCAGGTAAACTTTTACAAATATCGAGTAACTTTTTAGCTGGTAAAGTGAGTTGCGTATCAGTGGTATCTTCACCTACAAACACACTCGCCACTAACTCAATTTCAAGATCGGTACCCGTCATCGAAAGTTGTCCGTTTTCAACAACTAAAAGTACGTTCGATAAAATAGGTAAGGTGTGCTTACGCTCAATCGCACCAGACACTTGAACTAAAGGTTTTAAAAATTGCTCTCTTGATATTGTTATTTGCATAATAAAGTCGGCCTTAAGATGACAAGGTTCTTATTAAGTTTTGATAATCTTCTTTCACTTCGTGGCTTTCATCACGTAGTGATTTAACTTTACGACAAGCGTGTAATACAGTTGTGTGATCGCGACCACCAAAAGCGTCGCCAATCTCAGGTAAACTGTGATTTGTAAGTTCTTTTGATAATGCCATGGCCACTTGACGTGGTCTTGCTACTGAACGGCTTCGACGTTTAGATAATAAGTCTGACACACGAATGCGGTAATACTCAGCAACTGTACGTTGGATATTATCTATCGTTACCAGTTTATCTTGCAGAGCAAGTAAGTCTCGCAGGGCTTCTTTTACAAAGTCGATCGAAATCGGACGACCAGTAAAGTTTGCATTAGCAATAACGCGGTTTAACGCCCCTTCTAATTCACGCACATTTGAACGCAATTTTTTAGCGATAAAAAAGGCCACTTCATGGGGTAAATTAATTTTACTTTGCTGCGCTTTTTTCATCAAAATGGCAACGCGCGTTTCAAGTTCTGGCGGCTCAATAGCAATTGTTAAACCCCAACCAAAACGTGATTTAAGGCGATCTTCAACCCCTTCTATCTCTTTGGGATAGCGGTCTGAAGTTAATATAATCTGTTGATTTCCTTCAAGTAAAGCGTTGAAGGTATGGAAAAACTCTTCTTGTGAGCGCTCTTTATTAGCGAAAAATTGAATATCATCGATCATCAATGCATCAACACTTCGGTAATAACGTTTAAATTCTTCAATGGCATTATTTTGCAGCGCTTTAACCATATCTTGCACAAATCGCTCTGAGTGCATATAGACAATTTTAGCGTCTGGCTTATTTGCCATAATACCGTTACCAACAGCATGTAATAAGTGAGTTTTACCTAAGCCCGTACCACCATATATAAATACAGGGTTAAATGCTGAACCTGGGTTATCTGCAACTTGAGTCGCTGCAGCTTTTGCTAATTGGTTTGATTTACCTTCAACAAAGCTATCAAAGGTATAATTTTCTTTAATGTTTGATTTATAACCTGATTTTGGTGCAGGTTCTACCGCTGCTTTTTCAGGCTTTGGCTGTTGCTTTTCGGCAGCTTGTTGTGGAACAGATGCGCTAGCTTCTGAAGCAGCCGGTGCTGATGCCACTTGGGCATTTAAAATTGGTTTACTACCAACATCAAAACGTAGCTCAGGTGCTTCATCACCACAAATTTCAACGAGTAGTTCATTAATACGGTTTAAATACTTTTCTCTCACCCAATCCAAAACGAAACGGTTAGGTGCATATATAGTCAACGTATCTTCGGTACTTTCTGCTTGAAGTGGTCTTACCCACATACTGAATTGCTGTGAAGGCAATTCATCTTGCAATACATATAAACAACTTTGCCAAACCGACAGATACACAGTTAAACTCCCAGAGATTTAATTTTTATTCCCGTTCATCTTTAATGATGGAAAATCAAACATTTATTGCTAATCTTTGACCAACTTTCTTGGCCCAGACCGACTATTATGAAGGTACTTTATCCACAAGTACAAGATTGATTTTTATGAAAAATATGATCTCAGCAACATAAAAGAATAAAACACTGATTTTTAAGAAATTTATTTTTTAAGCTCGAACAGTGATCATAACAAATTTGCAGGCAGATCGCGATCAAATTCTACGATCGAATTGGCTTTTCCCAAGCTTTTATTCACTTTTTATACAGAGGCTGTGGAAAACTTCTTATTTATGATGATCCTATATGATCACGAAAAAGGATCCTTTATAATTACTACCTCTGCAGCGTTTTAATGATTGACTTTTATTGTCTTCATCTATAATATCTCGCGCTCGCAATGGCACCTGTGCCAGGATCGCGACCTGCATAGGATGTTTTAACCTTAACCGATCGGATGGAATTGTTATGAAAAGAACTTTTCAACCTAGCGTTTTAAAACGCAAACGTACACACGGTTTCCGTGCTCGTATGGCATCAGCAAATGGCCGTAAAGTATTAGCTCGTCGTCGTGCTAAAGGCCGTAAAGTTCTTTCTGCTTAATATAAGTGGAAGACTTTAGCTTCAGCAGGGAGTTACGTCTGTTAACTCCCTCGCATTACTCTCGAATCTTTAATGAACCAGCACGCGCTGCGACTCCTTTCTTTACTCTATTAGCTAAACGCAATGACCAAACTAATCCTCGATTAGGTCTTACGGTCGCAAAAAAACGCGTTAAAAAAGCCTGTCAACGTAATCGAATTAAACGACTTGCTCGCGAAAGTTTCCGTTTAAATCAACATAAAATCGATAACATTGATATCGTGCTTATGGTTAAAAGTGGTATTGATGAACAGTCCAACGAAGAGCTAACAAAGCAACTAAATAAATTGTGGCGAAAAATTAACGAACGCTGCAAGCCTGGTGCACCTAAACCACCACCATTTAAAAAACGCCCGAATAAATCAGCTAAATCTAATAAACAAGCCTGATAGCAATAGAATTACAGGCTTAATTAAGGTATCTTTAGCTCACCTTTTAATCATGCATTTAAAATTCTACGATGGGAATTTAAATTCATGGTATCCATTGACTAAATTAACGCAGGGGCAGACACATCATGAGGTTACTTAAACCACTTGTTGCTATTCCAAAGCGCTGTTTAGTCATGCTAATACGCGGCTATCAAAAATGGATAAGCCCACTATTAGGCCCGCATTGTCGTTTTAATCCAACCTGCTCTAGTTACGCTATTCAAGCAATTAATTTGCATGGAAGTGTAAAAGGCAGTTGGTTAGCTGTTAAACGCATATTAAAATGCCACCCTTTACATGCTGGTGGGGATGATCCCGTACCGGCAAAAAATCATATTAACCACCAACACGAGAAATAAGAGCTGTTATGGAATCGCAACGCACGTTTTTATTAATCGGCTTGATGCTTGTGTCGTTTTTATTATTTCAAGAATGGAATAACGACTACAACGCACCAAAAGCTGATCCAAGTGCCACAACACAAACACTAGGCGCAACTACACCGGAATCTGATGACTTTATTCCAGCATCATCTGACGGTGAAGTTCCAGCTGCTACTACAGCAAAGCGCTCAGTTATCGATGTAACAACTGATGTATTCACTGTTAAGATTGACACCCGTGGTGGTGACATCATTGAGACAGACTTACTTCAGTACGAAGAAGATAAAGGCAGTAACACACCTTATATGCTATTAGGTGAGTTTGATGGTAAACAATACTTCTCACAAAGTGGCTTAATTGGTTTAAATGGCCCAGATGCAACTGTTGAGGGCCGCCCTGTTTATAAAACCACACAAAAAGCATTCACTTTAACGGGTGATGAACTACGTGTACCACTAGAGTTTACTGACAGTAAAGGTGTGACGTTTACTAAAACTTATATCTTCAAAAAAGGCGACTACGCTGTAGATTTAGAGTACACAGTAAACAACGTAACAGCTGATCCAATTCAAGTGCAGTTATACACACAAGTAAAACGCACAGTACAAGAAAAAGGTAGTCTAGTAGATCAAAACTACTTAGGCGGCGCATATGGTACTGAAGAAGAGCCATATGAAAAGTACAGCTTCTCAGATATGGCTGATAAGAACCTTAATATCACTACATCTGGCGGCTACATTGCATTTATTCAACACTACTTTGTAAGTGCATGGGTACCTAAGCAAGACCAACAAAACACTCTTTACACTAAGCTTGTATCTGGTAATGCGGCAATTATTGGTACTAAAGGTGAAGCAGTTAACGTACAAGCGGGTACGCAAGCAACACTTAGCTCAACTTACTACATGGGTCCGAAAGAGTCTGACGTACTAGAAGCAATTCACCCAGACTTAGATTTAACCGTAGACTACGGTTGGTTATGGTTTATCTCACAACCACTATTCGTATTACTTAAGTGGTTACACAGCATCCTAGGTAACTGGGGTCTAGCTATCATTGCAATCACTGTTATCGTTAAGACAGCAATGTACCCGCTAACAAAAGCACAATACACGTCAATGGCGAAGATGCGTGCATTACAGCCTAAAATGGCAGCTCTAAAAGAGAAGTATGGTGATGACCGTCAAAAATTCGGTCAAGCTATGATGGAAATGTACCGCAAAGAAAAAGTGAACCCTATGGGTGGCTGTTTCCCGCTGTTACTACAAATGCCAATCTTCTTAGCATTATTCTACGTATTCTTAGAGTCAACTGAGCTACGTCATGCTGAATTCATTTTATGGCTAAATGACTTATCAGCAATGGACCCATACTACGTATTACCTGTTTTATTTGGTTTAAGTATGTTCATCACTCAAAAGCTGCAACCTATGACGGTTACTGACCCTATGCAGCAAAAAATGATGACCTTTATGCCAGTAGTATTCTCTATTTTCTTCTTATGGTTCCCATCTGGCCTAGTACTTTACTGGTTAGTATCGAACCTTATCTCAATCGCACAGATGCTAATCATCTACCGCGGTATGGAGAAAAAAGGTATTAAGGTAAGAGGCTAAACTCTCTACCCAACAAAAAGGCGCAAACTGCGCCTTTTTTAATGCCTGAAAATAGCTAACCGAGAATAGGTGAATAAACCTGATTGGGCACACTTCGCTCAGTAAAGCTCAAACTCGTAGTTAGCAGCGAAGCAACCACCAAACCAATTGCAATTCCCCCAGATAATCCAAGCCACTTTCCAGCTGTTGTTTTACGCTTAACCCTAAGCCAACTCATATAGATGCCTGCAGCGCTTACAAAGCTCATCAATGCACCAAATAGCGCCCAAATAAGCTTGGTACCAATTCCTGCAAAGTTACCAAAGTGCAGCGGATCTGCGGTGTCTTTAATTCGAGGTAGCAGATGTAATTCTTCTCCTTTTTGTATACCAAGTACCTCACCTGAAATTGGTTTTAAATAAACCCTGTTAGCACGCAGGCGTAGTAAAATATCATCGTTATAACCGCGCACTTCAATAGGCTGATTTGCTTCATTAGGATAACGAATATAGCGAATATCAAGGCTAGTAAATGCCTGTTGAGCGGCTTCATAAGCAGCTGCTAAACTAATTGGCGATAGACCTTTGCGAAGACTTTGTTTTTTAAACTCACTCAAGGCTTGTGGACTAGATACATAGTGAGGTACCTTCGCGGTTTGCAGCCCATGTTCTACCAGATACCAAACCCCTGTGATGGCCATCACAGCAATAAACCATAAACTCCAAAGCCCTAACAGCTTATGCCAATCAGACCAACTACTGCGCTTATCAAGGCAAAGCGCAGCAGGCTTTTTCATAAAGCCTTGCCACCAGCGCCGATACACATAAATACTCGAGACCAATAAAATAACAAGTAAAATACTCAAACTGGTGACGATTAATTTACCCGTCCAGCCCATCGACAAATTCATATGCCAGTTACGTAAAAACCGCGATATTCGCGCCCACTCTCCTTCACCGAGTAAGCGACCCGTTGCTGCATCTAAATACACAAAACGAAATGAATCACCGACTTTAAGGGCCGCTTCAGTGGCTAGGTAATCTTGCTTATGACGTTGTATATAGAGTAACTGAGCTTGCGGATAATGCTTATTAAGGGTGTTTTCGAGAGCTTGGTAGTTAGTAGAGGCAGAAGAAGTTAAAGCACGGTACTTAGCGTCTGTTAAGTATTCGAGTTCATGACTTAACGTAGCGAGTGTGCCCGATACGCAGGTAACAAAAAGCAGGACTCCAACAAAGAGTCCTGCCCATGAATGTAAGTTAAACCAACTTTTAGCGTTCACACGCCACCATTAAAAGTTGTATTTAGCACTTAAATAGACACGGCGTGGTTCACCAGGAAAGTGCCCTGTTCGCTCGATAAAGCCACTGCTTGCGTATTCTTTATCAAACAAGTTCTTAACTGATAGCTGCCATTGCCAGTTATCAACGGTTGTTTGCCACGCCATGTTGTAAATAGTGTAAGGTTTAACGCGTTGACCACCTAAACTAAGCTGTTCATCAACATAATCTAAACCAGCAGAAATAGATGACGATAAACTAGCTAGCTCATAGCGTGTCCATATACCTAAAGTATTTTGCGGTGCGTTGGCAAATTTATCGCTATCAGGAATTTGGTTACGAATACTGTCATTTGCTTCAGTAATACGGGCATCATTATAGGCGTAGCTTGCAGTAACCACCCAGCGCTCAGTGATATCACCAACCACTTCTAGTTCAAAACCTTTACTTTGAACTTCACCCACCGCAACTAAGTCATCAACGCCGTCGCCTGCAACATCACCCAATAAACTAGGCTGCAGAATGTTTTTACGTACGATATCGTACACAGCCATATTAACAGCAAGTGTGTCTTCTAATAATTTGGTTCTTAAACCTAACTCATTAATACGGCTAGTCTCTGGCGAGAATGGTCCGCCTTTTGCTGTTTCTTGATCACTGGCACCCTGTGGTACAAAGCCAGTACCATGAAGCGCATAAGGAAAGAACATATTGTTAATGTTATAGCTGGTACCAATACGGTAGGTTAAGTCGCTATCAGAAAACTCGGTTTGATTTAACAGATCTTTATCTTCAAAACGATCATATCTTAAGCCAGCAGTAACACTCCAATTTGCAGTTATATCAAGCTGATCTTGCAAGTACGCACCAAAGCGAGTGCTGTTTGTTTTACCTAACCTTGGTTTAATACTATCAAGATCATAATCATCAGCAGAGGTTAAACCATATTCAGGATCGTTAAGAGCAAGGCCTGGTACAGGGCCTCCTTTACTCTGTTGCTTTGCTGTGCGGTAAGCACTTTCAAAGTCATGCTCATACCAGTCACTACCAAGCAGCACTTGATGTTGCATGTCTGCAATTATAAATTCTGCAATCGCATTAGCAGTTAAACTAAAGCCTTCGTTTTCACGTACTTGATCACGAAACTCACGATGGCTCCAATCTACAATACCGTCGTCATCAGTATCTACAAGCCCTCTTGGCTCATGGTAGTTTTGTACTTCTTTGTTATCAAAATAGCGTGTTGTGACATCTGTTCGCCAAATATCATTAAATTCATGTTTTAAAGTCGCCTGATAGACATGCGCTTCAACATTTTGAAAGTCAGTAGCTTCGTTATGGTTCCAGCTAATATCAGTCAGAAAATGTCCATTATCATCTGCCGCTACACCACGTAAACGTGCTCCACCCAACTCTTGCTCTATATAGGTATACTGAGTGGTCAATTCGGTTGCACTGTTAATAAGCCACGTATAACCAAGATCAACAATAGTATTATCGCTGCTAGTGTTAGCACGGAATGGCTTTTCAGTATCACGGTAAAGACCAACACGGTAAGCATGATTATCAAGTGATTCACTCAATGTTCCAGTGCTTTCTAATGCACCACTGAAGAAGTCATCATTACCTACTTCAACTTCAATACTGTGTTCACTGGTGAATTTAGGCTTCTTAGTTACATAGTTAATAATACCGCCTGGATTACCACTACCATATATAGCGCCAGCAGGCCCTTTTAAAACCGCAACTTGTTCAATATTAAATAATTGCGGTACAGCAAAACCATTGAAAGGGTCGCCCTTTACGCCATCATATAAAATCTCATCTTGGCGGAAACCACGGAATGTCACGCCCGAATAACTAAAAGCATTAACGCCAGCAATATTGCTATAAAGGTCGGTAATTTGACGAGCAGCCTGATCGCTGATCAGCTCCTGCGGCAGAATTTGGATTGACTGAGGAATTTTCTCTAAAGGTGTATTTGTACGAGTTGCAAAGCTTGACTCGGTTGGGCGATATAAAGAAAACGCACGGCCAACAACTTCTATTTTTTCGATCTCTTTAGAATTGGTTTGATCAGAAGTAGTAACTTCTGTTTGAGCATGGACAATGGCCGAAAAACCAGCAGCAAGTGCAATAAAAACAGCAGAAAGACGCATAATAAAAAGGGACAAAATGAATAATGCGAAACATGTTAATGAATATAATTATCATTTGCAATGCCGTTTTTTATTAATCGGAGCTAAATAAAGTATTACTTACAATGCGCTTTTAACACTTCATTGGTTAAACAGCTATTCGCATGAAATTAAGCCATAGGTTACAATAGAGCCAGCATTCATTCTTTTATTGGCATTTTTCATCGCATGATTAATCAAGACACAATTGCAGCACAAGCGACCGCACCAGGACGTGGTGGGGTTGGTATTATTCGCGTCTCTGGCAGCTTAGCTAAAACAGTGGCAGAGCACATTATTGGCCGTTGTCCTAAAACACGTTACGCAGACTATGTGCCATTTAAAAGCTTGAGCGGTGAGCAGCTTGACCAAGGTATTGCTATATACTTCCAAGGACCAAATTCATTTACCGGTGAAGACGTACTTGAGCTGCAAGGTCATGGCGGTCCTGTTGTACTTGATATGCTATTAAAAGAAATTAGCCAAATTAACGGTGTTCGTTTAGCAAAGCCGGGGGAGTTCTCTGAGCGCGCATTTATGAATGACAAGCTTGATTTAACTCAAGCTGAGGCAATTGCCGATCTCATCAATGCAACCAGTGAACAGGCAGCAAAAAGTGCCCTCCAATCTCTGCAAGGTGAATTTTCTAAGCACATCGAAACGCTGGTGGAAAAAGTCATTCACCTACGTATGTACGTTGAAGCCGCTATTGACTTTCCAGATGAAGAAATCGACTTCCTATCAGACGGTAAAGTATCAGCAGATCTCAATGCCATTATTGATCAATTAGAAAATGTAACTCAGCAAGCAAAACAAGGTAGCATCATGCGTGAAGGTATGCGTGTTGTTATTGCAGGTCGCCCTAACGCTGGTAAATCAAGCCTATTAAATGCATTAGCTGGCCGAGATGCAGCTATCGTTACCGAAATAGCCGGTACAACACGTGACGTATTGCGTGAACATATCCACATTGATGGTATGCCACTGCATATTATCGATACCGCAGGCCTACGCGAAAGCCCTGATAGAGTAGAACAAATTGGTATAGAGCGCGCATGGGAAGAAATTAACCAAGCCGATCGCGTACTATTTATGTTAGACGGCACAGACACATCAGCCACTGACCCTCATGATATTTGGCCGGAATTTATGGCCAAGTTACCAGAGGGTATGGGCGTTACTGTGATCCGAAATAAAGCCGATATTTCAGGTGAAAATGTCGGAATGGATGAACATGAACAATATCCGGTGATCCGTTTAAGTGCCAAAAATGCAGAAGGTATAGAGTTAGTTCGTACTCACTTAAAGGCATGTATAGGTTTCCAAGGGGCAACTGAAGGTGGATTTATGGCACGCCGTCGTCACTTAGATGCACTTGATCACGCAGCCTATCATTTAAACACAGGCAAAGAGCAATTAGAGATGCATATTGCTGGTGAGATCCTGGCTGAAGAGTTACGCCTAACACAACAGTTCTTAAATGAGATTACGGGTGAATTTACTTCTGATGACTTGCTAGGAAAAATCTTTAGTTCGTTCTGTATCGGTAAATAAATTCCGGTCATCAATATTATAAAAAAGAGTCTTGCGACTCTTTTTTTTGTTTTTAATTCAGTAATCAATTATCGGTTCAGGGCCGAAACCAGCCAGTAATTAAACCCAAATCAATTAGTCTAGCGATGTCATTAAACGGAGGACGTCATGGACAAATATCAACTCTTTCATCAATTACACCACCAGCAAATAGGCTTTGTACTCGCTAATGCGTGGGATCTTAGTTCAGCACAATTCATTCAGGCCGCAGGAGCTAAAGCTGTAGCAACAACCAGCTGGGGCATTGCTGAAAGTTTAGGTTTAGCTGATGGTGAGAACATCTCTTTTCAAACTCAGTTAGCGCTGGTTAAAAGCTTGACCAAATACATACATATTCCACTCTCTGTCGATATAGAATCAGGATACAGTAACGATCCGCTGCAAATTAGCCAAAACGTTCTTGCGTTAGCAAAATTGGGGGTTGCAGGTATCAACATTGAAGACTCAGACAAAGACACGAATGCACTCAGATCTATCAAACAGCAATGCACTATTATTAGTGAGATAAAGAAAGTACTTAACGAAAATGGCTTCGGCAGTTTATTTATTAACGCCAGAACCGATACCTACTTTGTTAGTGACAGCCCTTTTAAAGTCACATTGAAGCGCGCAAAAGCTTATCAAGATGCAGGTGCAGATGGTCTTTTTGTACCTGGCTTAACTAATATAGAGCACATAACCAGCTTAGCTAACGCGATAGATATGCCACTAAATGTGATGGCTATGAACAATTTTAACTCAGCAAAAGCCGCTTTCGCTGGTGGCGCAAAACGATTTTCATTGGGTAATTCGCTCTATGATCTAGTCGGTAATACGATAAAAAACAGTTTAACTCAGATCGAAAACTAACTTAGCGAGCTAAAAAATCAGATCAAAACAGCTTTTAAGATCGAATTTAGCTAAAAATGTTATCCACATTTGAGGCTTTTTTAGATCTAAAGGCTGATTTGATCATAAAAAAACGCTGAAATTTGAACTTATTTACAAACAACAGCCCTTTTTGATAATTAATTTTCTAAAAAGCAGCCTTTATTTGCCCATATTTAAGTTTTTTTCGATCTATTTTATTGATCGCAAATTACAAACCGATCGTTATCAACAAGCGATCTATCCACAAAACGATCATACTCTCCATTTTAATCCGATCTAAAAACTAAAGCGCTTACACACAATTAAAGATCAACAACTTAGCAAAGTTATACAGTTTCTAAATTCTAGCTTGATCAGAACTTTCCCCAAATTTATTAACAGCTTGATCAAAGGGTTTAATTTACGAATAAATATAAAAAACCATTAAAAACAGTAAATTATAAAAAACATTGAATTTAAGCCGTTATTTTAGGCAGAAAAACTTATTCAGATCGTAATTCAACGCTTTACTCACACCCTAACTTAGTTATCATGTGGCCACTTATTTCTATACATGATCAATCACATGCAATCAGTAAATATCATCGTTGGCAGCCAAATGGGATCTGCTGAATACGTGGCAGAGCAACTAACAGAAGCCCTTGAACAACAAGGGATCCAAGTGCAGCTTCATGAACAGCCTGTATTTGATGATATTGATCAGCAAGATACTATTTGGTTGTTATGTACTTCTACATATGGCGCGGGAGACTACCCAGAGAAACCTACTGCCATTTGTTGAATCTATTAACCAACAGGCTGATCTTAAAGGATTAAACTACAGTGTGATCGGATTAGGCGACACTAGCTACGACACCTATAACTATGCAGGCCGTAATCTAGATGAGTTATTAGCAAATAAAGGTGCAAACCGCGTGGCAGAACGCTTAGAGCTAAATATTCTTGATGAAGCGTTACCAGAAGACACAGCTTTAGCTTGGTTACCAAGCTGGATCGAGGCTGTAGGACTCAATTAAGCCGATCGGTGTTGATCGTTGTAATAAAAGTTACCCACAATTTACTGATAATTTAGATCGGATTGTGGATAAACACTGATCTAACTGCGATTTTAACCTAGTTTATCCCTTGGATAAGATCCAACCGATATTGCCCTGTGTATAAATAGCCCTTTTGATCAAAGCTTTTACGCCGGAAGATCCGATCATACTAACACCTTTAGATCTGCCTTAAAGCAATGTTTTAAAAAGCAAATTGAACATTATCAACAGATCTAGCCCTCACTAGTAGTAAGAGTAATAAAAGATCTCTTTAAAAGATCCTTTATATTATTAGAGATCACCCACTTAGATCTTGAGCACTGTTTAATCATTTATCTTCTCTAAATTTCTAGGTAGAATACGCTCCCTTTACAAAGTTTTGCTGGTTGATTAGTAGGATCCCATAAATGATTTTTCACGAACGTTTTGATGTTATTGTTGTAGGTGGTGGGCATGCAGGTACTGAAGCTGCATTAGCATCTGCTCGCATGGGCATGAATACCCTATTGCTAACTCATAATATGGATACTCTTGGTCAAATGTCTTGTAATCCGGCAATTGGCGGTATTGGTAAAGGCCATTTAGTTAAAGAGATCGATGCACTTGGTGGTGCAATGGCTCAGGCTATCGATAAAGGTGGTATTCAATTTCGTACTTTAAACTCATCTAAAGGCCCTGCAGTACGTGCTACACGTGCGCAAGCTGACCGTGCTTTGTATAAAGCCGCTATTCAACACACTTTACAACATCAAGAAAATTTAAAGATCTTCCAGCAGTCATGTGACGATCTAATCGTTGAAGGCGATCGAGTAATCGGTGTTGTAACTCAAATGGGTCTTCGTTTTAGTGCGCCTTCAGTGGTTCTTACTGTGGGTACTTTCTTAGGTGGTCAGATCCATATTGGTTTAGAGAACTTCAAAGGGGGTCGTGCTGGTGATCCACCTTCAATTGCACTTGCAGAGCGTTTACGTGAATTACCGTTCCGTGTTGATCGTTTAAAAACAGGCACGCCTCCTCGTATTGATGCGCGTACTGTTGATTTTAGCAAGATGCAAGAACAGCCTGGTGATACTCCTACTCCTGTATTCTCATTTATGGGTAAACAATCGGATCACCCACAGCAGATCCCGTGTTACATCACTTATACAAATGAAAAAACACATGATGTGATCCGTAATAACCTGCATCGTTCACCTATGTACTCTGGTGTTATTGAAGGTATTGGTCCACGTTACTGCCCATCAATTGAAGATAAGATCGTACGTTTTGCTGATAAAGATAAACATCAAATCTTTGTTGAGCCAGAAGGCTTAACATCATACGAATTATATCCAAATGGTATCTCGACGAGTTTACCATTTGATGTGCAACTTGAAATTGTGCAATCAATTACTGGCTTTGAAAATGCACATATCTGTCGTCCTGGTTATGCCATTGAGTATGATTTCTTTGATCCACGAGACTTAAAACAATCATTAGAAACTAAGTTTATTAATGGTTTATTCTTCGCAGGCCAGATCAATGGCACAACAGGCTACGAAGAAGCTGGTGCGCAAGGTTTAATTGCTGGTATGAACGCAGCATTACAAGTACAAGGTAAAGAACCTTGGACACCTCGTCGTGATGAAGCATATACAGGTGTACTGATTGATGACTTAGCAACATTAGGTACTAAAGAACCGTACCGTATGTTTACCAGCCGTGCTGAATACCGTTTATTACTTCGTGAAGATAATGCCGACATTCGTTTAACTGCTAAAGGCCGTGAACTTGGCTTAGTTGACGATGCTCGTTGGGCTGCCTTCAACGAAAAAATGGAAATCATTGAAAAAGAAACACAACGCTTAAAAGAAACCTGGATCCATAAAGATCACCTGGCTGTTGATCAAGTAAATGCGTTATTAAAAACACCACTTACTCGTGAAGCGAGCCTTGAAGATCTGATCCGTCGTCCTGAAGTTCGTTATAACGACCTAATGGCGATCGATGGTTTAGGCTCTGAGTTCGATAACCAAGCTGCACTTGAGCAAGTTGAGATCCATACTAAGTACGCAGGCTATATTGCTCGTCAACAAGATGAGATCAATAAGCAGCTACGTCATGAACAAACTGTATTACCAAAAGACTTTGATTATTCAACTGTTTCTGGTTTATCAAATGAGGTTATCGCGAAACTTACTGATAGTCGTCCAGATACAATTGGCCAAGCATCACGTATTTCAGGTATCACCCCTGCAGCTATTTCGCTATTATTAGTCTATCTGAAAAAGCAAGGCTTACTGCGCAAGACTGCGTAATTGGTGAGGAATACAGTGTTACAACAACAATTAACTTCACTGTTAGCGCAAACTGATATTGCGCTAACAGAAAAGCAGCAACAACAACTTGTACAATATGTTGAATTATTAGACAAGTGGAACAAAGCATATAATTTAACCTCTGTTCGTTTACCTGAAGAAATGATGGTTAAACATATCATGGATAGCTTAGTTGTTGCGCCACACCTTAAAGGCAAACATTACATTGATGTTGGTACGGGTCCTGGTTTACCGGGTATCGTATTAGCCATCGCTTTACCTGATACACAATTTGTATTGTTAGATAGTTTAGGTAAACGCGTGCGCTTTTTGATGCAGGTAAAACATGCACTTGGCCTTGAAAATGTAACCCCAGTGCAGTCTAGAGTTGAAGAATATCAACCAAGTGTTAAATTAGATGGTGTATTAAGTCGTGCATTTGCCTCTTTACAAGATATGGTTGACTGGTGTGCGCACTTGATTGATCATTCAGGTAAATTTATCGCCTTAAAAGGCGTATTTCCGAGCGAAGAACTAGACTCATTACCTAAAGGTATTAAGTTTGATGAAAAAATCAGCTTGGAAGTACCTGAGTTAGATGCGCAAAGACATCTAATCATTCTTTCTAAAGACTAGGGATCAGAGCACTGTGGCAAAAGTCATCGCATTAGCAAACCAAAAAGGTGGTGTTGGTAAAACAACCACCGCTGTGAATCTTGCGGCATCGATGGCCGCGACGAAGCGTAAAGTGTTATTAATCGATCTTGATCCGCAAGGAAACGCTACCATGGGTAGTGGTGTCGATAAATACGGTGATGTTGCGACTATTTACGATTTATTGATTGAAGAAACACCAATCGATGAAGTTATCAATAAAGAAACCTCAGGTGAGTATCACTTAATTGCTGCTAATGGCGATGTGACTGCCGCTGAAGTTAAATTAATGGAATTGTTTGCGCGTGAAGTGCGTTTACGTAATGCGCTTGAACAAATTCAAGACCAATACGATTTCATTTTTATCGACTGCCCGCCTTCACTTAACATGCTTACTGTTAATGCAATGGCTGCCGCAGATTCAATTTTAGTTCCGATGCAATGTGAGTATTATGCCCTTGAAGGTTTAACGGCATTAATGGATACCATTACTCAGCTATCTAAGCTAGTAAATCCAGCGTTAACAATTGAAGGGATTTTGCGCACCATGTATGATCCGCGCAATCGCCTTGCAAATGATGTATCAGAACAACTCAAACAACATTTTGGCGATAAAGTATATCGTACCGTTATCCCACGTAATGTCCGTTTAGCAGAAGCGCCGAGTTTTGGTGCCCCTGCCATGTATTATGACCGTGCATCAAGTGGTGCTAAAGCTTACTTAGCCCTAGCCGGCGAAATGTTACGTAGAAAAGAGAAAACATCTTCAGCAGTAGCCTAACTTCGAGGTAAAAAAATAACATGTCTGCTAAAAAACGCGGTTTAGGCCGAGGACTCGACGCTTTATTAAGTTCATCAAAACCTGCCCCAAGTGCAAATAATCAGCA
Source organism: Pseudoalteromonas shioyasakiensis (assembly GCA_013391845.1). NCBI lineage: Bacteria > Pseudomonadati > Pseudomonadota > Gammaproteobacteria > Alteromonadales > Pseudoalteromonadaceae > Pseudoalteromonas > Pseudoalteromonas shioyasakiensis. Next base: position 526,043 of record CP058414.1, on the reverse strand, counting down.
ACAAGCGACAGCAACACCAGAGCAAGTCTCTGAGGTCGTTGCAGAGCAAAGTAAAGGTGAGCTGCAAAAGTTAGCGATTGAGTTTTTACAATCGGGTAAATATCAACCGCGTAAAGACATGTCTGAAGAAGCGCTTGAAGAGTTAGCTAACTCAATACGTGCTCAAGGCATCATTCAGCCGATTGTTGTGCGCCAAATTGGTGCAGAAAAATATGAGATTATCGCCGGTGAACGTCGTTGGCGTGCTGCTCAACTTGCAAAATTAGATGCTGTTCCATGTATCATCAAAGATGTACCTGATGAGGCGGCCGTTGCTATCGCGCTTATAGAAAATATTCAACGTGAAGATCTAAATGCGATGGAAGAAGCGATTGCGTTAAATCGTTTACTTAACGAATTTGAACTAACTCATCAACAAGTCGCCGAGGCAGTTGGTAAATCTCGTACTACTGTGACTAATTTACTACGCCTAAATAATCTCAATGAAGATGTTAAAATTTTGTTAGAGCATGGCGACATTGAAATGGGTCATGCACGTTGTTTGTTAGCACTTGAAGGCGAAGCGCAATCAGATGCTGCTCGATTAGCCGTTGCTAAAGCTTTAACTGTTCGTGAAACTGAAAAGCTTGTGCGTTCTATTTTAGAACCAGCCCCAAAGAAAGAAGTGCAAGAAAAAGATCCTGATGTCAAACAGTTAGAACAAAAGCTTGCTGAAAATTTAGGCGCTAAAGTAGAAATAAACTACAATAAAAAAGGCAAAGGCAAACTGGTTATCTCTTATACAACTCTTGATGAGTTAGATGGCATTTTAAGCCGTATAAATTAAGACTATTCCCGTCATTAATTAATAACATGTCCAAAAAGAGACATTTGTGGTGTTTTTGCACTACAAAGGGTCGACTCAAGTTGCAAAACTGGTAGGAATCAGTATAATTTCGCCAGTTTTCATACCCTGACAATTTAACGTTCTAAAGGTTAACAAAACGTGACTAATAGGTTAGCAAAGCCGTATAGGCTTGCCGCATTTAAATTAATTTGTCTTCAGGGTATCGTAGCATTTATCGCTGCAGTAATTGTTTTTATAGGTTGGGGAGTCAATGCCGGCCAGTCAGCGCTTGCTGGCGGAGCTGTTGCACTACTCCCTAATTTTGTATTTGCTGTCTATGCATTCCGTTATATGGGTGCAAGTCGAGTAAATCAAGTGTATGCCTCGCTAAAGCGCGGCAACGGATTAAAATTTATGCTAACAATCGTTTTGTTTGCACTGATACTGAAGTCTTATACGGTCGTTTTATTACCGTTTTTCTGTGTGTATGTATTGGTGTTATTTAGCGGATTGTTTGCGCCCGTTTTTTTTAATCATTAACTTTTGGGATATAACATGGCTGCAGAAGAAGTAACTCTATCAAGCCATATTCAGCACCACTTAACTAACGCTAAGATGTGCTCGACCGACGCTGGTCTTGCCTTCAACAAAGCGTGTGCAGACAGTGGTTTCTGGACATGGAATATAGATACCCTCGCATGGTCAATCGGTTTAGGTCTGGTATTTTTATGGATCTTCCGTGGTGCCGCTAAAAAAGCAAATACCGGTGTACCGGGTAAATTTCAGTGTTTCATTGAAATGATTGTTGAGTTCGTTGGCGACAACGTACGTGACACATACCATGGTAAAAGCGCATTAATCGCTCCATTAGCTCTAACGATTTTCGTTTGGGTGTTCTTAATGAACTTAATGGACTTGATTCCGGTTGATTTCCTACCTGCATTAGCTGGCTTTGTTGGCGAGCAAGCATTTGGTATGGATTCTCACGACGTTTACATGAAGATTGTACCTACAACAGACATCAATATGACTGCTGCACTTGCTATTGGTGTATTCATTCTGATGATCGGTTATGCAATCAAAATCAAAGGGATTGGCGGATTCTTAGCTGAATTAACGCTTCACCCGTTCAGCTCTAAAAACAAGCTAGCGATGGTGTTCTTAATCCCATGTAACTTATTACTAGAAACAATCGCTTTAGTTGCTAAGCCGTTCTCGTTAGCATTGCGTTTATTCGGTAACTTATATGCTGGTGAGTTGATTTTCATCTTGATCGGCGCAGTTGGTTTAATGCAACTACCGTTGCACTTTATTTGGGCTGTATTCCACATCTTAGTAATCGTACTGCAAGCATTCGTATTTATGATGCTTACAATCGTTTACCTAAGCATGGCAAGCTCAGATAATCACTAATTTTTTACACTTTTAAATTTTAACTTTAATTTACAATTGAAACTTTGGAGAAAAAAATGGAACTAATGATTGGTCTTAAGTACATCGCTGTTGCTCTACTTATCGGCTTCGGTGCAATCGGTACTGCTATCGGCTTCGGTAACATGGGTGGTAAATTCCTAGAAGCTTGTGCACGTCAACCTGAGCTTGCACCTTCATTACAAGTTAAGATGTTCATCCTTGCTGGTCTAATCGATGCCGTAGCTATGATCGGTGTTGGTATCGCAATGGTATTGTTGTTCGTACTTTAATATTATTTTTTGAACAGCTTACTATTTTAAGGAGGAGCGGTCGTGAACTTAACAGCCACTCTTATCGGTGAATTAATTGCATTTACGGTTTTCGTACTTTTCTGTATGAAATACGTATGGCCACCACTAAATGGTGCAATTGAAGCTCGCCAGAAGAAAATCGAAGATGGTTTAGCTGCCTCTGATAGAGCCGAAAAAGACTTAGAACTTGCGCAAAAGAAAGCTGCTGAGCAGCTTAAAGAGGCAAAAGCTCAAGCGGCTGATATCATTGAACAAGCTAAAAAGCGTGCCACGCTAATCGTTGACGAAGAAACTGTTCGTGGTCAACAAGAGCGTGAAAAAATTATTGCTCAAGGGCACTCTGAAATCGAAGCAGAGCGTAACCGTGTAACAGAAGAACTACGTAAACAAGTAGCGACGCTGGCCGTGGTTGGTGCTGAGAAGATTTTAGAGCGCGAAATCAATCAAGCCGCACACAGTGACATCGTTGAAAAACTTGTCGCTGAGCTGTAATTAGGAGGGTATGAGCATGTCTGAATTGGCTACTATCGCTCGCCCATACGCTAAAGCGGCTTTTGAACTTGCCGTTGAAAAAGGCACTGTTGAAAGTTGGAACGACATGCTGTTCTTTGCTGGCCATGTTGCCAGCAATGAGCAAGCCGCTGCCGCGCTAGCTGGATTGCCTACTGCTACTGAAAAAGCAGATCTGTTTATCAAGATCTGTGCAGAGCAGCTCAACGAACAAGGTCAGAACCTAATCAAGGTGATGGCTGAAAATGGACGTTTAGTTGCACTGCCTGCTGTTGCAGAGTTATTCGCTGAATTTAAAGCGGACTACGACAAAGAAATCGACGTTGATGTGGTTTCTGCAACACCGCTAGCTGCTGAGCAGCAAGCATCATTGGTAGCGGCACTTGAAAAACGTTTCGCACGCAAAGTTAAGCTGAATTGTAGTGAAGATACTACAGTTGTTGGCGGTCTTATCATTAAGGCGGGTGACACTGTAATTGACGGCTCAGTACGTGGCAAATTAGCCCGCTTAGCTACATCACTACAATCGTAATTGGGAAAAAGAGCATGCAACTTAATTCCACTGAAATTTCAGATCTGATCAAACAACGTATTGAGCAGTTCGAAGTTGTAAGTGAAGCTCGTAACGAAGGTACTATCGTATCTGTTACTGACGGTATCATCCGCATCCACGGTCTTGCTGACTGTATGCAAGGTGAGATGATCGAGCTTCCTGGCAACCGTTATGCTATCGCACTAAACCTTGAGCGTGACTCAGTAGGTGCTGTAGTAATGGGTCCTTACGCTGACCTTAAAGAAGGCGTAAAAGTTAAATCAACTGGTCGTATCCTAGAGGTTCCTGTTGGTCGTGGTCTACTTGGTCGTGTTGTAAACACACTAGGTGCACCTATCGACGGTAAAGGCGCTTTAGATAACGACGGTTTTGAACCTGTTGAGAAAATCGCACCAGGCGTTATCGAACGTCAATCAGTAGATGAGCCAGTACAAACTGGTTATAAATCTATCGATGCGATGATCCCAGTAGGTCGTGGTCAACGTGAGCTTGTTATCGGTGACCGCCAAACTGGTAAAACTGCATTAGCAATCGATGCAATCATCAACCAAAAAGGTACAGGCGTTAAGTGTGTGTACGTTGCAGTTGGTCAAAAAGCATCTACAATCGCTAACGTAGTACGTAAATTAGAAGAGCACGGTGCACTTGAAAACACTATCGTTGTTGTTGCATCTGCTTCTGAATCTGCGGCACTTCAGTACCTAGCACCATTCTCTGGTTGTACTATGGGTGAATACTTCCGTGACCGTGGTGAAGACGCGCTAATCGTATATGATGATTTATCTAAGCAAGCTGTTGCTTACCGTCAAATCTCATTACTACTTAAGCGTCCACCAGGCCGTGAAGCATACCCAGGTGACGTATTCTACCTTCACTCACGTCTTCTAGAGCGTGCATCACGTGTAAACGCTGATTACGTTGAGAAGTTCACTAATGGTGAAGTGAAAGGTAAAACAGGTTCACTGACGGCATTGCCAATCATTGAAACTCAAGGCGGCGACGTTTCTGCGTTCGTACCGACAAACGTTATCTCTATCACCGATGGTCAGATCTTCTTAGAAACTGACTTATTCAACTCAGGTATCCGTCCAGCTGTTAACGCTGGTATCTCGGTATCTCGTGTTGGTGGTGCAGCGCAAACTAAAATCGTTAAGAAACTAGGTGGTGGTATCCGTCTAGCGTTAGCTCAGTACCGTGAATTAGCTGCGTTCTCGCAGTTCGCGTCTGACCTTGACGATGCAACACGTGCTCAATTAGAGCATGGTGAGCGCGTAACAGAGCTAATGAAGCAGAAACAGTACGCACCAATGTCTGTTGCTGAAATGTCTCTGTCGCTATTTGCTGCTGAAAAGGGCTACCTAAAAGACATCGAAATCGCGAAAATCATGGATTTCGAAGCTGGCCTAATTTCTTATGCAAACAGCACATACGCAGAGCTAATGGCTCAAATCAATGAAACTGGTAACTACAACGCTGAGATTGAAGCTCAACTTAAAGAACTTCTAGAGAAGTTCAAGTCGACGCAAACTTGGTAATTTAGTTATGAATGGTGAGCTTTAGGTAACTAAAGCCCACCTGATTCGGAGAGAGAGTCATGGCCAGCGGAAAAGAGATTAAAAGCAAGATCGGGAGTATCAAGAATACTCAAAAGATCACCAGCGCGATGGAAATGGTTGCTGCGTCTAAAATGAAAAAAGCGCAGGAACGTGTGGCGTCAAGCCGTCCATACGCTGAAAACTTACGCCAAGTGATTGGTCGTGTTGCTCAAGCAAATCTTGATTTTACTCACCCTTTCTTAGAAGAGCGTGAAGTAAAACGAGTTGGTTATATTGTTATCTCTACTGACCGTGGTCTATGTGGTGGCTTGAACTCAAACGAGTTCAAAAAAGTTGCCCTAGACGTTAAAGCGTGGAAAGAAAAAGGCGTTGAAGCTGAGTTTACTACTTTAGGTAGCAAAGCAGCTGGCTTTTTCCAACGTTTTGGCGGTAAGTTAGTCGCTAAAAAAGCGAACTTAGGAGATACACCTTCATTACAAGACGTTATTGGTCCTGTAAAGACAATGCTAGATGCATACTCTGAAGGTAAAATTGACCGCTTATACGTAGTATTTAACAAGTTCGTTAATACTATGAAGCAAGAGCCAACAATCGATCAGTTACTCCCTTTGCCAAAAGCTGAAGAAGAAGTATCTCAACATTCTTGGGATTACTTATATGAGCCAAACCCAGATGCGATTTTAGAAGCTCTGTTAGTACGCTTTATTGAGTCTCAAGTATACCAAGGTGTAGTTGAGAACGCTGCCTCTGAACAGGCTGCCCGTATGGTTGCAATGAAAGCTGCAACAGATAACGCAGGCGACCTTATGGATGAGTTACAGCTTGTTTATAACAAGGCTCGTCAAGCTGCAATCACACAAGAAATTAGTGAGATTGTTGGCGGCTCGGCAGCAGTTTAACGCTTCGGCAAAGTTTAATGAGAGGAATAGACATGAGTTTAGGTAAGGTCGTCCAAATTATCGGCGCCGTTGTGGATATCGAATTTCCACAAGACAACGTGCCAGCCGTATATGACGCACTAAAAGTAACAGATGGCGACTTAGCTGGTTTAACTTTAGAAGTTCAACAACAGCTAGGTGGCGGTGTGGTACGTGGTATCGCACTTGGTACTACTGACGGTTTACGTCGTGGTACTGCAGTAGAAGGTACAGGTCAGCCAATCCACGTTCCTGTAGGTACGAAGACACTAGGTCGTATCATGGACGTATTAGGTAACCCTATTGATGAAGCTGGTCCAATTGGTGAAGAAGAGCGTATGTCTATTCACCGTGCAGCACCTTCTTATGAAGAACAATCAAGTTCAGTAGAACTTTTAGAGACTGGTATCAAGGTAATCGACCTTGTATGTCCATTCGCTAAAGGTGGTAAAGTTGGTCTATTCGGTGGTGCCGGTGTTGGTAAAACCGTAAACATGATGGAACTTATCCGTAACATCGCAATCGAGCACAGCGGTTACTCAGTATTCGCAGGTGTTGGTGAGCGTACTCGTGAGGGTAATGACTTCTACCATGAGATGAACGACTCAAACGTACTAGATAAAGTATCTCTAGTATACGGTCAAATGAATGAGCCACCGGGTAACCGTTTACGCGTAGCGTTAACTGGTCTTACTATGGCAGAGAAGTTCCGTGACGAAGGTCGTGACGTACTTTTCTTCGTTGATAACATCTACCGTTATACTCTAGCGGGTACAGAGGTATCAGCACTTCTAGGTCGTATGCCTTCAGCAGTAGGTTACCAACCAACTCTTGCTGAAGAAATGGGTGTACTTCAAGAGCGTATCGCATCTACTAAGACGGGTTCAATCACTTCAATCCAAGCGGTATACGTACCTGCGGATGACTTAACTGACCCATCTCCAGCAACAACGTTTGCTCACTTAGATGCAACAGTAGTACTTTCTCGTGATATCGCTTCACTTGGTATCTACCCTGCGGTAGACCCACTTGATTCATCTTCACGTCAACTTGACCCATTAGTAATCGGTCAAGAGCACTACGATACAGCGCGTGGCGTTCAAACAGTTCTTCAACGTTATAAAGAACTTAAAGACATCATCGCAATCCTAGGTATGGACGAGCTTTCTGACGAAGATAAGCAAGTTGTATCTCGTGCACGTAAAATCCAGCGCTTCCTATCTCAGCCGTTCTTCGTTGCTGAGGTATTCACAGGCGCGCCTGGTAAATACGTGTCACTTAAAGACACAATTGCTGGCTTCAAAGGTATCTTAAACGGTGAGTTTGATGATATGCCAGAGCAAGCGTTCTACATGGTTGGCTCTATTGAAGAAGCTCAAGAAAAAGCCAAAAGCATGTAATTAGGAGGGTAGTATGGCGGCTATGACTGTACATCTTGACGTAGTAAGCGCAGAAGAGAGCTTGTTCTCTGGTCTGGTTGAATCGATTCAAGTGAGTGGTAGTGAAGGTGACCTTGGTGTTAACTATGGTCACGCTCCATTATTAACTGCCCTAAAACCTGGTATGGTACGTTTGGTTAAGCAATTTGGTCACGAAGACGTGATGTATATTGCTGGCGGTACGCTAGAAGTTCAACCGGATCGCATCACGATTCTTGCAGATACTGCAGTACGTGGTGAAGACCTAGACGAGCAAGCGGCTGAAAAAGCTAAACGTGATGCTGAAGAGCAAATGGCGAATACGTCAACTGCTGAGTTAGATTATCAACAAGCTGCAGTGCAACTTGCTGAAGCAATCGCTCAACTTCGCGTAATTCAACAATTACGTAAAAAGTAAGCCTACTCGGTTTTCAAAAAGCCCACTTAATGTGGGCTTTTTTGTGCCCGAAATTCACGGCTTTCTACCCTACTTAATATTTATACTTATATCCTTCATCAAAGCTCGCTACAATAGTGTAAATTAATAGTGAATAGCTGTTTCATCCAAGGTTCAGTCCAACTCATTAGGATTGCGTATTTACACATGATGTGACTTACACAACTTTGTATGTTTCCCAGAACTCACAAAATATTGCACACCTAAAACAAAGAAAGAAGGATATTGTTTTAATGTCTCTGACTACCGTTATTCTTGCTGCGGGTAAAGGCACTCGTATGCGCTCTGCTCTACCAAAGGTTTTACACAAAGTTGCTGGTAAACCTATGGTGCAGCACGTTATTGATAATGCCACTGCCCTTGGCGCTCGTGAAACGAACCTTGTTTACGGTCATGGCCGTGAACAGCTGCAAGATGCCCTATCGCACAATCAAGTAAACTGGGTATTACAAGAAGAGCAACTAGGTACGGGTCATGCCGTGGCAGTTGCTAAAGAACACATTGCTGATGACGACACTGTATTAATTCTCTATGGTGATGTGCCACTGACAAAACGCGCTACCTTAGAGAAGTTACTCGCAGCGACACCAGAAAAAGGCTTAGCTGTATTAACCGTTACCCTAGATGACCCATCAGGTTATGGTCGTATGATCCGTGAAAATGGCAAGCTAGTGGGTATTATCGAACAAAAAGATGCCTCTGCTGAGCAACTTGCAATTAAAGAAATTAATACCGGTATTATGGCTGCCAATGGTGAGCTACTTAAACGTTGGTTAGGTAACCTATCGAACAACAACGCTCAAGGTGAATACTATTTAACAGATATCGTTGCTATGGCACATAGCGAAGGTGTTGAAATTACTTCTGCACAGCCCGAGCACCCGATGGAAGTCGAAGGCGCAAATAATCGCGTTCAACTTGCAGCTCTTGAACGTGCATACCAAGCATGGCAAGCCGAAGAGCTAATGCTTAATGGTGCTACACTTGCTGATCCTGCGCGTATTGATGTGCGTGGTGAAGTTACTACCGGCGAAGATGTACTAATCGACGTTAATGTTATTTTCGAAGGTAAAGTAACACTAGGTAATAACGTGCAAATTGGCCCTAACTGCGTACTTAAAGATTGTACTGTTGGTGATAACGTTGTAATTAAAGCTAACTCACTTGTTGAAGAAGCGAGTGTGGCTGCTAAATGTACTTTAGGCCCTTATGCTCGCCTTCGCCCTGGTGCGATTATGGAAGAAGACTCGCATATCGGTAACTTTGTTGAGATGAAAAAGACTCGCTTAGGCAAAGGCTCAAAGGCAAATCATCTTACCTACTTAGGTGACACTGAAGTTGGTGAAAAAGTGAATATTGGCGCAGGTACTATTACTTGTAACTATGATGGCGTAAACAAATCAAAAACTATTATCGGTGATAACGCCTTTATCGGTTCAAACTCATCACTAGTAGCACCGGTGAATATTGGCTCAATGGCAACGATTGGCGCAGGTTCTGTTATTACTAATACTGTTGAAGACGAGCAGCTTGCAGTAGCTCGTGGCAAACAACGTAATCTAACTGGCTGGAAGCGTCCAACCAAAAAGTAGTGAGCTACCCTACTAATTTATAAATAAAAGCGAGTTTATACTCGCTTTTTTTGTGGCTAAATTTTGTTCTCATAAAAGTGCCATATAGTTGTAATGCCTGCGTGTTGTAATTGCCTCAATACAATACCAAGGAAAAATAATAATGTTAAAAAGATCAATTATTGCGCTATCACTTTTAACTATTCTTACAGGTTGCTCGTTAGACGGTGACGACGGCAAAGATGGCCTACAAGGTGAACAAGGTCCTGCAGGTCAAAATGGTACTAACGGAATTGATGGGGAAAATGGCTCCGATGGTACTAACGGAGCTGACGGAGCAAATGGTACAGATGCAAACGCGGCTTTAAGTATAAACCTTATCGGTCGTGCAGTGCTGAACGCAGAAAGTCCGGAAGGTGCAGCAGAGATTGTCGCTTATCAAGCTTCTAAACAACGAATTTTTGCGATCAATAGTTCCGGTGATTCGGCAGTTGTGAATATCATGAAAGCCGATAGCTTTGACCGTGCAGCTTTAGTTAAAGATAACGAAGGGGTTATAAACGGCACTAATTTAACCTCAGAGATTACCCTTGCACTTAATAAGTACAGTGCGGGTGATGCAAACAGTATCGCTATTGATGCTAATAATGAACTTCTTGCAGTTGCAATGGCCGCAGATATTACCGGTGATGAAGGTTTAATCGCATTTTATGATATCAGTGGCGATGAGCCTCTGTTTATTAAGAATGTAACGGTAGGCGCCCTACCCGACATGGTTACTTTTAGCCATGATGGCAATAAGGTACTGGTTGCAAATGAAGGTGAGCCTAATGGTGATTACAGTATTGACCCTGAAGGCTCAATTAGCATTATAAATATCAATGATGGTGTAATTGCAGATACTGCTATTAGCATTACTTTTTCAGCTTATAACGACAAACAAGCAGAGCTTGAAGAGCGAGGGATTGTATTTGCTAACCCGACAGGTCGAACAATCAACGGTAATTTGATTAATACAACCGTGGCTATGGATTTAGAACCTGAATACATCAGCGTTTCGAAAGATAATAAATTTGCCTACGTGTCACTACAAGAAAATAACGCCCTTGCTATCGTCAATCTTGAAGATAATAGCCTAGAGCTTAAAGGCTTAGGTTTTAAAGATTGGTCTAATTTGCTTTTTGATGCATCTGATAAAGACGGTGGGGTTAACTTTAAATCATACCCTGGCCTCTATGGCATGTATCAACCAGATACTATTTCAAGCTTTACCTGGAAAGGTGCTAACTTTATTGTCACAGCGAACGAAGGTGATGCACGAGAATACTTCTTTGATACAAACGACGAAGCTGATTGCATAGCTAAAGGTGGTCTTGATTATGATAAAGATGACGGTTGTTTATCATATATAGATGAGACAAGAGCTAAAGACTTAACACTAGCAAGCAATTTTGACTACCTGAACAATGACAACAGTGATATTGGCCGTTTAAAAGTGACCACTGTTAAAG